>CAXTDO010000468.1:0-5527 GCA_964242315.1 uncultured Flavihumibacter sp. | reverse complement strand
CCACGCCTTTCACGCAAAAAACTTAAGAATGCTATTGACGGCCCCGTTCGATTATATGGAGGCAACATAAATCCCGCTCTTACAACAAGGCTGCTTAATGATTTACAAACTGTGAAGGATGAACTGCCCTTGCTGCAACATTGCCTGATGCGTACATGGGACCAAGAAATGAAAACGGATCGCAATGGAGAACTTGACCTGGAAGACTACATCGTTACAGGCGGCATTGAAAATGCGCTTTCCAAACATGCTGAAGAAGCATTGTCGGATTTAACTAAAGAGGAGCAATACATTGCAGAATTGATGTTCAGAGCCCTTACTACTACAGATCATGGAGGGAGAAAAATACGAAGACCCGTACATCTCGAAGAACTGATAAAACTTACCGGCGCCACAGGCGAAAACATCATTAAGATTATCAACCATTTTAATGATGACAAGCGATGTTTCCTTGTTATTAACAAATCAACAGATGCCAATAATCCTTTAATCGACATATCGCATGAAAGCCTCATAAGGCAATGGGAAAAGTTGGTAGACTGGGTAAATAAAGAAACTGAATCAGCCAAAGCCTACCTGCGACTGAGCGAAGCGGCAAAATTATATGAAGCAAAACAAAAAGATTTACTGGACGGCGCAGAGTTGCAGGTAGCACTGAACTGGCAGACAAAACAAAATCCAACTGCCGCGTGGGCGGCAAGGTATAACGACAACTATGAGCAAACGCTCCTGTTCTTAGAAAAAAGCAAAACAGAGGAGAAAAGGAGAAGAAATACAAGGCGAATAAAACGAATCATTTACGGTATTGTTGCTTTATTACTGATCATCACTTTAACATTTTCTTACCTCTCCAAGGTGCGGGAGCTGCATGCACAGGAAGGGGAGCAAATAGCACATAGAGCAGCAAATGAGGCAGAGGCAGCCCGAGTTAAGGCAGATAGCAGTGCGCATGTAGCACAACTTGCAAGAGATGCCGCGTTTATAGCAAAGCGCCAGGCAGATAGCAGCGCAATGATAGCTGAAAAAAACGCACAGGAAGCAACCCGCCAAAAGGAAATGGCTGATATAGCAAGAAAAGTAGCAATTCAGCAGGAAAAAGTAGCGCAGGAAGAAAAAATAATAGCAGAAGTTGAAAGGAGTAAAGCCAGGGCAAATGCAGACAGTATAAAAAACCTCCTGGACGCGATAAATTCACAGGCCTATTATGCAACTGCTGACAGCATAGCGGCCGCAAAATCGAAACTATTTACTGAAAGGGCTTTAAAGAATATTGATCTTGTAATCAATCAAACTAGTGACACTGCAAGTATAACGAAACTCACCTCTATCAAAAATGAATTAAATGCAGGTATTAACCCCGAAAAAAACAATAACAAGTTAATTCATTCCATTACCACCAAACAGATAAAAGAAATAATACCCTGGATTTCTATGGAAAATGCGGCTCAGTTTGTATCTGCCTTTAATAAAGTGATGGATAAATACGAGATCAATACCGTTAACAGGATAGCCGCGTTCCTGGCACAAGTGGCGCATGAAACCGGTGGTTTGAGTATTTTAAAAGAACTAGCCTCGGGGAAGCTCTATGAAGGAAGAACAGACCTTGGCAATACAGAGCCTGGTGACGGTGTTAGATATAAAGGACGTGGCCTTATTATGCTGACAGGAAAAGCCAATTATAGCCACTTCTCTAATCCGCCTGAATATGATCTCGTTAATCATCCTGAGTTATTAAGCACTTTTTACGTGGCAACTGATGTGACCTGCAGGTGGTGGAATGAAAGAAAATTAAATGAACTTGCCGACAAAGAGGACTTACCTTCTATGAGAAAAAAGGTAAGTGGAGCTTCAGGTAGTGCGTTGAAAAGCATAACCGACTATTACTTTAGAGCAAAACAGGTGTTTGGCAAATAAAAATGTGATTATGACTTATGCTACCTGCTAGTCAAACAGTTTTTTAACCACAGAGGTCACAGAGGAGCAAACACAGAGGACGCAGAGGAAACCCTCTGCGTCCTCTGTGTTTGCTCCTCTGTGACCTCTGTGGTTAAAGAAATACTTACAATTTAGTAGATAACCTCATACTTAATACCCGGCGCAACTACTTCTTAAGGTATCCGGTGTATTCATCATCCGTAGCGCAATCCCACCAAACGGGCATACTCCAGATATTCACGTCGGTAGCATGAGGATTTAAAGCAAGTGTATTGATAGAGTTGTAATTTATTTCATAGGTGGGTGGCAGCGCCCAGCGGCGCATCCAGTATCTGACATCTGTGGGAGCACCGCCTGTTAACTGGGCCCCGCCTGTAAACAGGGGTCCGCGTTGATAACCAGGGTACACCACGCCAAAACTACCTACATTGCCCGCGCTGAAATTAAAGCGACGCATGTCGTTCCAGTTTTCGATGCTGCATCCCATGGCAATGTATTTCTGCAACATAATGTCCGACATGGTAAGACCTCCTCCCTGTGCAACTGCTGCACTGGTGAGATAAGCGCTCATGGCTGCGGAATTCATAGGTGTCATATCAGGATTAGTTGTACCATAGGTACCCTGCCAGGAGGTTAGCTTGGCCTGCATCATATTCATATGTGCCTGGATAGCCGCTGTATACGCCGTGTAGGCACTTGCAGCATCTCCTTTTCTCATATACACTTCAGCCTTAATAAAATTCATCTCATGGTAAGTCAGGATCTCCTGGTCGGAAACCGGGCGAACCTGGAAGGAGCCTGTGGAAGCAACGGCACCGGCGTTGAAAGCTGCTGCTGAAGGATACCAGTTAACATCGTTCTGGCCCTGTGCAGGTATGCCTGATGTGGCGATAGCGCTGCTGCGCATGTTTACATAAACAGTATCTCCCGCATAAATGTAATTGGTATTGCTTATATAGATAGAGCCTGCCTTGTAAGTAACCGTTACATCATTTCCGTTAACAGTATATGTCTTGCCTGACGTTACAAGTGCCGCTATAAAATTGGCGCGTTCTGTTGCATCGGCGATGGTGTATTTTACAGGTGTAGCTGTAGCAGCATACACCGGAGTCGCAATAGAGGTAGCACCCCCTTTTAAGAGCCGGGTTGCCGGACCATAAGAATCTACGCCCTGTGAACGTGTCCAGGTATAAGATATTACTTTACCAGTGCCATCCAGTTGAATACCGGTCATGTAAGAAGGGACAATCTTACTCATACGCGGATCTGTTACATTAGCACCACGCATATTAGTCAGCAGGTTGTAATAGTATTGAGAAATACGGACGGTACTGCCATAAGCTGCATAATCAAAGTTGCCGTTTGTTACCACCGGGTCTCCAAGTAAATAATCTGTTACGGTACTGTTGTTGAAACCCGGCCCTACTATATTATCTGCATTAGACTGAGGGCCTTTTGACAAGCAGTACAGGATAGAATCCGCATTATACAAATCCGCCTTTTTTGATAGTTTGAGCATGTAGCGGGCTTTTAATCCCCAGCACATTTTTATCCATTTGCTTACATCTCCGCCACTCCACAAATCCCCCGTACCAAGTGAAGGTGCTCCGGCATCCTGAGCTTTGCTGAACAGGCTGATAGCTTCATTCAATTTTGCCATACATCCATTGTAAATAGTTTTACCGTCATCAGGCTTGGGACTCGGGTTACCGGTTCCGGCTTGTGTGTAAGGCATTTCACCATACAGATCCAGCATTTGCATATATCCCAGTGCATGGAACACATCGGCCGCCGCCATGTAGTGATAAGCACCTTGCTTCTGGGCGGAATTATACATATCCACCAGGTTGGAAGATACTTCTACAAACCATGTTTGGTAAGGGGTGGTTGAATTGCCGTTAGTACATTGCCAAGTAGTGCTAAATGTATTGGGATTAGCAGAGTTGGTATAATACACGCCGGCCTGGCATGAAGTACGATAATTGGTAACGCCGGAACTGTACTGGTAAAAGTGTTCAATCCATGGTAACCGGTTTTGAACCAATACGCTTTGGTTGTTTGGATTGTCTTTGTCCGTATTAACATCCAGCCACTTTTTACAGGAGGCAGACCCCAGCACGATCAGGCTGCCTAATATGATATATTTTAAATTTTTCATGATTTTACTTTTTGTCATTGATTATAAAGAAACATTTATCCCAAAAGTGAAAGTTCTTACTGCGGGTACGCCGAGGTAATCGATACCCTGGGAGCCCGAACCTCCGGTTCCTCCTGCAGCACTTACTTCGGGATCCATTCCTTTATAATTTGTCCATGTGAATAAATTGGTGCCTACTGCCGTTGCTGAAATGGCTTTGATAAATTTTGTGCTCTTCAATATACTGGAGAAGTCGTACGTTAATGACAGCGACCTCACTTTCACCCAATTTACTGAAGTAATAAAGTTATAAGAATTGGCAGCGTAGTTTTGCCAGTATTGCTGAACCATATACGCGCCGGTATTTGTTGCGGTACCAACGGTATAGTTCTGACCAACGGTATAGGTTTGGCTAAAATCAGCGCCGGTAACACTGTTTACGCCGGTTACAGTTACCGATTGGCGATCATTCAGTAAAGTCTTTTTGCTTAAGCCGTTTGCCACCATAGCATACTCTGTACCGTTAAACACATCTCCGCCTTTGCGAATGTCGAGCAGGAATGACAATGAAAGTTTTTTGTAACGGAGCGTGTTGTTAAAGCCACCAATGAAATCGGGTTCGCGGTTACCTACAATCGCATTACCACTGGTATTAACTTTATAGAACCCGGTGGTAGGATCTACCTGGTAGCGGCCGTTGGGTATTTCAACTCCTTTCGCATCGAGCTGACGGTAATACGGCGTACCTGTCATTCCAAGAAAATAACCTCCGTTAGGTATAGAAGCAGCTTTTACTGTTCCAAACTGGGCGTCTGTTGGATAAAAATAAGCTACGCCCGGAATGAAAGCTCCCAATCTGCCTTTGTTATAAGAATAATTCAGCATTACATCCCAGCTAAAATCTTTTGTTGCGATTGGCTTACCGGAGATGGCAATTTCCATCCCCTTATTTATTACAGAGCCGGAATTGAGGGTACTGAAAATAAACCCGCCGGACTGGGCCAAACGTGGTTGCCCGATTTGATTTTCTGTTTCACTATGATAATAAGTATAGTCCAAAGTAATACGGCCTTTCAAAAATCTAAGCTCTGCACCCAGTTCCCAGGAGTTCTGGATCTCGGGTTTCAAATCAGGATTACCGGCATAGTACTGGTTACCAATTCCGGTAAAAGATCCAATACTGATGGGAGAATTTACATAAGTAAGGGTTGCAAACGGATTTCCGTCTTTTCCAACTCTTGCCCAGCTTGCCCTCACTTTGCCAAAAGAAAGAATGTTATTCCTGGGCAGCAATTCCGTAAAAACAAAAGACCCGCTTACTGAAGGATAAAAATAAGAGTTGTTTTGTACGGCCAGTGTTGAGGAGCCATCGTTACGGCCGGTTAATGTAAGAAAGGCAATGCTTTTATAAGAAACGCCGGCCTCTCCATAGGCCCCTACCAACCGTCTTGGCGT
>CAXTDO010000467.1:0-5530 GCA_964242315.1 uncultured Flavihumibacter sp. | reverse complement strand
TAACTCCTTAAGCAACTCAAATGGAGAATTTATATTTTCATCAATTAGGCTGTTTATTATTGAATCATCAACTTTACATTTACATTGGCTTTTACGAATTGTGCCCATCCAATACCCATATTCACTATCCTCTTCTTTTAATTCTTCATCAGCGATTTGTTGAATGAAGTATCTTGAACCTTTGTTTATTGATAAGTCGAAAAAAGCAAATTCTTTATAAGGAGTATTTTCATCAACGTCATAATCGAATATTGCAGATTGAACTAGCTGAACGAAACTGTATGATGCTTCACAAGCAGGTTTAATTGCATCCTTTTCCCAGTTTTTTCCTTCGTCTATTGAAAGTTTATCAAAAAAATATTCGGATTTATCATTCAATCTTAAATTGGCCCTGATACTTTGAAATAGCCAATAAGCTAAATAGTTTTTTAATCCGCTAATTGGTTTTTCAGCAATTTCTATTTTTATTCTATTTTGTAAATTATTAAAACCTTTCATAATTCTGTTTGAATATGAGAAAAAAAATAAGGGATATTCATTAATTAGTCTGACTCCTTCTTTGAAAGTCCCTATGTAGTCTTTCCATAGACAAGAAAAATAAGACCCTTCGTTTGTTATGTATTTTTCTAAAATGTTTATCTTTCTTCTTTTTTCTTTTGTTCTCCTATATCTTACTTTAGAAATATTATTCTCAGTGCTATCAATCGAATATATCCATTTTAAATAGGCAGATATTTGATGTAATTTTTTATCATGTTTATCGAGAATCTCTTTTAATTTTTTATGATTGGAATCCAATAAGATTTTGTCTTTTTCAAAGTCATCATAACAAAAGTCGGTATAACAAATTTGTTGAAATGTGTCTGGATCAAAGAAGTTTTTCGCATAAAAGGTGATTAGCCGTGTTGAATTTGGTTCTATATTCATTGAATTTAAGAGTTATCTGAGGGAAACGTTTTTTCAATTAAATTAATTTCTTCTCTAAGAGTCAGGATGTCAATAAAATCTAACGGAGTTTTGTTGTCTTTAATTTGCAAATTGTACAAATTGTTTTTTAAATCATTTACCCTGTATTTTAATGAATTTATATGCAAGAGTTTAATGTCTAAATCCTCAATTTCAAAAATTAAATCATATAGCTCATTCGATTTGGCGCCTATTAAATCTCCATATATGCGCTGAATTTTTGATTTTTTATCACCTCCTCTTAAAACGGATACCTGGCCATCAGTAGTTCCGGCGACAATAAAAGCACTATGAGCTGAAATGAAAAACTGGACAGATGGGAAATACTTATTTAACAAAAAACAAATTTTTTGCTGCCAGGAAGGATGTAAATGAGCATCAATTTCATCTATAAAAACTACTCCCTTTGCAGTTTTTAAACTTTCGTTAATTTGTAAAGATTGAACCTTCCCGTCTTCAGAAGGAAAGCTACTCAGGTATCTATAAATGAGCCCAAAGATGGCCAGGACAGACATGGTTCCCTGTGATACCGTTTGAATTGGAATAGGTGCAGAAGAAGTATCATTTGTTTTTACAAGAAACTGGAAAACAGAACTATTTGCAATTCGTTTTATGGAATGGAAATCAAAACTTGTATCGCCTGTAAAGTCATTCATTACCGATCGTAACAATTCTAATTTGTCGTGCTTAAAGGCGAATTTTTCCGCTTCCGCTTCAGTTGTTCTTATCCCCGATTTCTTAAGCTCTTCTATTTTGGTTTCGTTAAACGTTAAGCACAAATCATAAATAAAGTCTTCTATTACATTTTCAAACGGTAATCTATTAATAAAAGAATAAGCACCATACTCTTTCAGGTCCCCTAGATACTGCCCGGTAACACCTCCTGCAATTCCGGAGTATTTGACGGTGCGAACATCTGGTATAGCAAGAACGGGAAATTTGCCTTTTTCCAATTGCGTATCATCGTCTTTCTTAAAACTAGATTCATTAAAGTATATGCTATCCCTTTTTTGTTTAGAAGGATACATCCTTTTAATACGAAGTTCCAGACTTGATTCTATTTGATCCGGCTTTTTGAAAAAAGGGATTAAGTTTTCTGAATTTGATTGCAAAAGAGAAACCAGGGTGCGCAGGTAATAACTTTTCCCATAACCGTTTTTCCCCAGTATAATGTTCAGGTTTTTGTCAAATACGATGTCCACATCTTCAAAGAAACTAATATCCTTGATACTCAAAGAATGTAAATAGTAAGGAGTTAAATTTTTCTTGAAAAGCAGTATATCAGCAGATGTTTTAACATCAATTCCTTTTTTTTTATTTGGAATGATACCTTTGTTATAGATTTTATTCAGTTTTTCTAAATGCTTTAAATAGCTCTCTATTTGTTTTGGCTCCTGTTCCTCATGTAATTTTGCTGGTTCAACTAACTTTCCTTCATAGTATTTGGCTCTTTCAGCATATATTTCCTTTTTTACATTATTGCTGATATCTAATATTTCCCTTCTTTTGTAATTGAACATTGGATTATTCTTTTTATAGAAAATGTTCATTACACCCAACACGTTATGATTATGTTCATCTCCGCCCCCATCGTATATCGCAACGGACAGCAAGCTGTTCAGGTCTTCCTTTTTGGCTAGCAAGCCATTGGCGAAACCGCTATCCTTTAAAGTGTCAACGGCACCGAGAAGTCTATCTTCATGTATTGCTAACACACTTTGATCAATCGGTGCTGTGGCATCTTTTTTTAACCCTTCCAGTTCGTCGAGTAAAGCAAAAGTTTTTGCTCCATGCCCTTTAGACGGGACAAGATATTTTTTTACAATTGCTTCATAGTTTAATTTATTAACCCCTCTTAATACCAGGATTTGATTTTTGTTGTAGTAACTTTTAAAGCTTTCTTTATTAATATCCACGATCACGTAATCTTTTTGTAATTCTTTTTGGGCTTCTTCAGTTTGTCGAAGGTCTTCGATGATTTTTGTAATCAATCGGTCTTGAAGAGTGTTGTCTTTTTCAACATTGCCAGCATTTGAATTACCATGCTCTTGTAATACTCGCAAGTCATATTTATTTTTTAAATATTCTTCCTGACAATCATTCTTTAATAAAAAGATATGGGTTCTTTCTGCATTTAAAACATGCGTAATGTTTCTTGCCAGACTATCAAAATCAACCGCTTTACTTTCGTCAAGATTTTCGTTTTTTGTCTCAATCTCATACAGCTTTAATTTATATAAGGCTTTTGAAAGCTCAAAGAGTTCATTTATAATATTAAAAGAAAAAGCCAGACTGTTGTTAGCTTCTTGTTCTTTGGGTGTAAAATCGCAACTGTTTTCATTGCTTCCCAGGCAAATAACGCCGTTGAGAAAATTGTTTATCCTGAGGGAGATATATGTAGCTGATTGTATTTCTTCTATCTCTGAGTGAAGGGTAGCGCTCTTTCTAAACTCTTGAAATATTGACTTCTTTACATCAGGAATTTTTCGTGTGAATATGTTTTTGTTATTATAATCAATCAATGAATCAGGACTTATGTCTAATAGGTCTTTAATGCTTGTGTCAGTGTCTTGCTCTAACTTATCTTTAATGTTAAAGCCTTTTAAAAAATAAAGCTTTTTTATTTTCTCTTTAAAATATACAACCGGGCAGTTGCTTGTAAAACTCTTTGCAGTTAAGAATACGATACAGTCTGCCTTGTAAAATGTGCATATATTTTGAAAAGTAGATTTATAAGGTAAAATCTTTTCCCATTTCTCCTTTTCTTGATCACGCTGTTTTTCATCGTCTTCTTCTGTATTCTCTAACGGGTCTTCTATCCTTCCTTTTTGGTTTAAAACAATATATTCACTCATATTTTTGTAAAATATGTTTTGTTATAAATATAAGCAAAAATTCATGTTTTATTATGAAAAGTTCTACCGTCTAATGTGCTATTCGTTTTATGAATAAATAAGGAATGTAACAATCTTTCGGAAGCAATAAAGGATATTTGTTGCCATACTAATATCTTGCTGGAAACTAATTAAATGGGTGCCTTTAAAAGGGCCACTATTGAAGGATGTTATTAAACAATAGCTTGTCTTTTCTGTCGGTAAGAAAAATTATAAAGAGGTCAATAATAAATTGGGGTGGTATTGTTTATTGAAATCATTTGGATATTAGAAGATGGTAGATCTGATGATAGCTTAAGTATACTGTTATGCATCGAACTGCAGTGGCTTTTAATTATTTTTTGTATATAGGTATTAGGCCAGTTCACGATAATTATCACACTTGATTAACCACGTGTAACCCGTTCCAGAAAGCGCATCACGCACCAGGTGCTTATCTGTCCGCCGGGGCCGTTTAACGTCCAGTCGAAACCATGGGTGGCCCAGGGGAGGTAAACATCATAATGTTTTACCACTAAGCTATCCAGCTTCTTACCTAGCCTCACACCATGCAGGTGCGATACCAGCGGGTCATTCTCACCATGTATCAGCAGGGTAGGAACAGATTTGCTGGTTGCTGTTTCCGTGCCGGAACTGTTGACGTATTGCTGTGGCACCTGCCTGTAGCTTCCTCCCAGGTAATCTGCCATTACCTTACGGCTGTTAAGCACAAGCGGGTTGGTTGGATTGGCATAACCCCACACCATATCAATGGGACCATAGAAACTGATGACGCCTTTTACAGTGGGATCGTTAAGCAGGTAAGCGGCTGACAGAACGATTTGTCCGCCTGCACTGCGGCCAAGCAATATAAAGTTACCGGTATCAATTCCAAGGATGGAAGCATGTGCACGCAGGTAGGATAACGCTGTTTTTACATCTTCTACCGGTGCCGGGTAGGTGTATTTTGGTGCAAGCCTGTAATTGATGGTTGCTACCGGGTAACCTGCTTTTGCAAGCTCACTGTTGAGTTCGGGTAACTGCCTGCTGTCACCACCTGCCCAGGAGCCACCATGCACTACGATAATGCAGGGCTTTCTATCTTTTGTCAGGGGAGCGTAAAAATCAAGTGTGAGTGCATTGGCACTGTCGTATGTAATGGTTTTATAGCCTGCCTGTATGGTATTTGTATGAAATAGCATTCCCCACAAACTATAGGGATAAGAGGTGGCGCCAGTACCGGTAAACATTTTCTTAACTACCGGAGAGACACGATAAGCGTCAATAACAGGTATGGCAAAAAGCGCCAGCGATACAATGCCAATCGTTACACAGGCAGCAGGATACCTGGTTTCACGCAGTTGCCATAACAACAAAGCCGCCACAACCAAAAAGAAAACCCAGCAAAATTCTGTTACCAGGATAGACACGTACCATAAAAAATTTGTAGGTGCCCTGAAAATAGTTAAAAGCGACAGAAGAAAAAGAACCAGCATCACTATCAGTCGGATCATTGTTTGATTTTATGAATAGTGAAGGTAAGTAATGGCAATCAGCTATCAGGAAATCAAACTGACAAGCTTCTTGCTGACGGCTGATAGCAACCCCCCAGCTTCCATCATCATTCCTTTATCTTCAACAATATCAACCGGTTTAAATATAATTGTTTCTTATCTCCGTTAGCTCTGAAC
>CAXTDO010000466.1:0-5539 GCA_964242315.1 uncultured Flavihumibacter sp. | reverse complement strand
GCTCAGTAGTGTGTCGTTAAGAGATCCGTTGTTAATCGGTAGTAACAGCATGGCAACACTTGTTTTTTCCTCCCTGCTTATCCTGTTTTTACTGATCAAGGAAAAATATTATCTGGTAATTCCAACCCGAAACACTGCGTTATTTTATACGGTTTTCACAGTGCTGGTGATCGTTTGCTATCTACTGGGCGTTTACAATAATAACCAGTTTATTTACTTTCAATTTTAAAGCTAATGAAAAAATGTGCCGGTTACATAGTGATGATTCTCTTTTCGGCTGTGTACTTGGTAAGTTCTTCGTCGGAACTGACCAGCCGGATCGTTGAAAAAAATACCGGGCCCACTCCTGTAATAAGTTCGGATAAGTACCGTTACGGCGATCTTTTTAGTTTGTCATACCTATCGCAGTTTCGGATAAAACCTGCACCTCCTTTTAAAATTACATTACCTGAGTGTAAAGCCGAACCTAATATAAACCTGTACATTATCTGCGATAGTTATATTGAAAGTTATCTGGCCGATAAAAAGTTTTACTGTGGTGTAGACAGTTTGTTCAAAACACTGATATACGATCTAGGACCATTGGAAGTGTCTATCAACCATAACAAAAAGAATGTGTTGCTACTGGAGATTGCCGAGAGAAATTTAAGGCCAGCATTTAACAGAACCGATCACATCAACAACCTGATTGCTGTTAAAAGTCACAATCAAACAATGGAAGGTAGCCACTTAAATTGGGCTTCATTGTTTTCCAGTGTGAAAAATTTTATGTTCAATAGTTTGATCAATACGAATCTGGAGCTTAATACATGGGAGTATTCGATATTTACCCCAATTAAAGAATTTAAAGCTGATCTGAATTATAAGTTGTTTAACGTGGTAGATGATAACGTAGTAGTATCACCTGATAAAAAGTATCTGTTTTACCAACCTACTGTTGACAGCACCGCAATAACGAGCTCTTTTAATGATGTTACCGATGCTGAAATAGGCTCAATTGTGGAAAAATTAAATTTTACGTATGACAGCGTTAAAAGCTTTGGTTTCGATCAAATCTATTTAGCTATTATTCCAAACCCGGTTTCTGTGTTAAGTGCCGACTACAACGGCATGAAATATAACCGACTTCTTGAGAGGATTCAAGATTCACCCGATTTGAAAATGCCTTTCATTAACATTTTTGCTGCCTATAAAAATGCCCGAATACCGGTATTCCAGCCTTCAGATTCGCATTGGAGCATAGATGGAGCTTACATGTGGCTTAATAAATTTAATGAGAAACTGGTTAAAGTAAACGCTCACTGATGCATACTCTCAACATGGTTTGCTTCGCCACAACTTACATGTATACGAAAGCGAAAAACAGAGATGCAACAAAATAGATGCAGCTATTAGAAGGAGTTCCGCAGGTAAACCCTGTTGTTATTATTCTTGACACAATTTGGGCTGCTATTAACCTATATATTAATTTTATATAAATTTTTAAAATATATTTGAGCATTTGCTATGTGGTATAATTAAACTTTAATACTTTCGCACTCTGCTGGATGAGAATCGCCCTCTATCTTGCGGAATGAGTATTTTTCGCTTTGTTTAGTATCCTTTCTACTATATTCTAATTTAATAAGACCTTTTCAGGTTCCTGTATTAAACTAATTGTTTTAGATATTTTTTATACCATTTAAAGCCATCTGCATAAATTTCCAATATCCATCATTAACCTTTTTCTAAAGAATTACAATAATCTGTACCAGATCTTAGGCTAGTTATTAAACAATTGTTGCTTAGGTCTATTCGAACATATGAAAACGTTACTCATCGGTAACTCCTTAGGCTATTTATGCCCGGCAGTATATAAGCTATTAAAAAATGCTTTCTCTTTCTTAAGCAGAAATGCTTTTGGTTGTCAGTTTAATTACGAACTGCAATCCCTTCCGTTAACAGACAGCTTCTTATTGGGATTCCCTGATCAAAATAATCCTTTCACAACAGCTCAGATAACAACGTTCCTTTTTAGTCATCAATATTCTTTTCAGTTATCATTTATCCGGACTAAGTGTATTCTTCAACCTCCCTGAACCTTGTTTACCTGCAACCATAGTAAACTCTCACAATGCAATAAGTAAGCTACTATTTACGTAAACATGCCGGTTTTTTGGTAACTGTTGCCTAACCAGGTTAAAATCACCAACAAACTTCCAGATTGCATCAGAACAAAACTAACTCACACGATAATGTGACTGAGCAAGGCGAAGCCTTTTTTATATACCAAAATTCCTGGAGTCAGTCAGTGATTCACCAGGGAATATTTCAAAAGCAATTTGTTGTATGAATGAAAATATGATCAGTATAATAGGGCTAGGCTACGTAGGATTGCCCCTGGCAGTGGAATTTTCTAAAAAACATGCTGTTGTGGGACTTGATACTAATCCAAAGCGGGTGCGCGATTTAAGGCTTGGAGATGATGTTACACTGGAAGTGTGCGAATGCATGTTAAAATCCGTTATCAAAACTGAAAATGATAATTTGCCTGGATTATATGTAAGCAATGACCTGGAAGCCATCAGGCACTCCGATATCTTTATAGTAACAGTTCCCACACCTGTTGACAAATTCAACAAACCCGATCTTACGCCTCTCATAAAGGCAAGTCAGGCTGTAGGTAAAGTATTAAAACAAGGTAATATTGTGATATATGAGTCTACCGTGTATCCGGGTGTTACTGAAGAGGAGTGCGTACCCGTATTAGAAAAAGCTTCCGGACTTGTCTTCAACAAAGACTTTTACGTAGGTTATTCTCCGGAGCGAATCAATCCGGGAGATAAAGAACATACCTTAACAAAAATAAAGAAAGTCACTTCCGGCTCTACACCTGAGGCTGCAAGAAAAATTAATGCGCTTTACGCGGGTATCATTACCGCCGGAACGCATATGGCACCCTCTATTAAGGTAGCCGAAGCAGCAAAAGTTATTGAGAATGCCCAGCGCGACATCAACATCGCTTTTATGAACGAACTGGCGAAAATATTTGATCGCCTGGGAATTGATACGAGGGAAGTATTAGCCGCAGCGGGTACCAAATGGAACTTTTTGTCTTTTAGCCCCGGCCTGGTAGGCGGTCATTGTATTGGTGTTGACCCATACTATCTTGCTCAAAAAGCCGTTGAAGTAGGGTATCATCCTGAGATTATTCTTGCGGGCAGAAGGTTAAATGATGGAATGGGCACTTATGTGGCCGATGAAGTTATAAAGCTGATGGTAAAAAAAGAAATCCGTGTTGTGGGAACCAGGGCACTAGTTTTAGGTTTCACCTTTAAAGAAAACTGTCCGGATGTACGAAATACCAAGGTAATAGATATAATAACAAGGTTAAACGATTACCACATCCAGGTGGATGTTCATGATCCCTGGGCTAATCCCGAGGAGGTGTTGCGTGAATTCGGTATCCGGACTTTAGAAACATTGCCGGTGGTGCCAAGCTACGACGCCATAATTATTGCTGTTGCTCATCATCAATTCAATTATGAGTCAATATTACAGATTTGTAACGAACGCTGTGTTTTGTATGACGTGAAAGCCAAGTTCGATAAAGAATTGGTAGATGCAAGATTGTAAGGCTGAATCATTCAGGGTTCAACCTGCGAAGCTTATTCGCTTTACTGCTGTCAAAAAAACTCACCAATTAAACCTGCTTTTATTGATCCTTGTGTGACCTTATCCTTTCTACTTTGCAATACATGCGCGTAAAGAAGCAAAAATCTGTTTGTTTTGTATCAAAGACCGAAAGCAAATAATTCATTCAACTTAAAAGCAGCGGAGATTCTGGAAAATATTCTATGGAAGGTCATTTAAATACTACTGTCGCACATAACAAAGCGAGGAATAAGATTGTAAACGGGAGTCACTTACTCCTGCGGTTTATTAAATACTGGCCGCTTTTTGTGTTAACGATGGTACTAAGTATGGGTGCAGCGCTATTGTACCTGCAATATTCTATTCCTGTATATGAATCAAAAGCAAGCATCCTTATTAAAGATGATAAAAAGGGTGGAGACGATTCACGTTTGCTATCGTCATTCGACCTTTTCTCCGCCAGTAAAATAGTTGAAAACGAAATAGAGGTGCTTCGCTCCAGGGCAGTGATGAAAGAAGTGGTCAACAGGCTTGGTTTGTATGCCATTGTAAAAAATGAGGGTAGCTTTCATAATCTTAATGCGTATACTCAATCTCCGGTTACCGTTCAGGTAAAAGATTCTGATCATCTTAAGGAATCAGAAAAGATATACTTTAATTATGACGAACACTCAAAAGCAGTTGTTGCGGCAGATAAAACGTATCCTTTAAATATCTGGATAAACTCACCCTGGGGTATCATTAAGTTTATAACAAATGAACATTTTATTTCAAGGCCGCCAAAAGAAAAGTTTTTTCTACAATTTGCCGATGTAAGAAAGGTAACGGATGATTTGTTAAGCAATATGGATATCTCTTCTGTAGGCAAGATTTCCACGATGGTTAATCTGACGCTTAAAGACCAGGTGCCTGAAAGGGGAGAGGCTATCTTAAACGCAGTAATAGAAGAATATAATCACGCTGCTATTGAAGATAAAAACAGTTCGGCCGCCCATGCTCTGTCCTTTGTTGAAGAACGGCTTCGTTACGTTTTAGCAGAACTTGACTCGGTGGAAACGGCTATTCAAAAGTACAAATCTACCAGGGGTGTGGTGGATATCAGTGAGCAGGGGAAAGTGTTTTTACAAAGTGTTGAAAACAATGACCAAAAGATCAGCCAGATTAATGTTCAACTGGCGGTGCTTGACCAGATAGATAAATATATTACCACTGAAGATGGCAACCCCGGAATTATTCCATCAACCGTTGGTTTAAATGATGAAATTTTATCGCAGCTTTTATCAAAGCTCTATGAAGCAGAAATTCAGTATGAAAGATTAAAGAGAACCACTGCGGAGAACAACCCGATCCTTATTTCATTGCAGAATCAGATAGACAAAATCAAGCCCAGTATTATCGAAAACATCCGCAATCAACGCAACAACCTCCTGGCCAGCAAGGGAAATTTGTCAGGAACCAGCGACCGTTACTCCTCATTGCTGAGAAGTATTCCACAAAAAGAAAGACAGTTGCTGGATATAACCCGGCAACAGTCGATAAAAAACAATATTTATACTTTTCTGCTTCAGAAAAGAGAGGAAGCGGCCTTATCGTTTACCGCCTCTGTTGCCGATAGCAGGGTGATAGACAAAGCACAGTCCGGGCTTTACCCGGTTAGTCCCGGTAAAATAAAAATTTTGGCTATATCACTCTTGTTGGGATTGAGTATTCCAATCGGATTGATTTCGATAAAGGAAGTATTCAATGGAACGATAAGATCTAAAGCCGATATTGAGTCGTTAAGTACTTTTCCTGTTCTGGGTGAAATTAACTACAGCAGCTCGCGTAACCCCTTCATTTTACGTGATGATGAAACCAGCTACATTTCAGAACAAATCCGGCAGATAAGAACTTCCTTATCATTTCT
>CAXTDO010000465.1:0-5554 GCA_964242315.1 uncultured Flavihumibacter sp. | reverse complement strand
GTCCCCACCCGATTGCTTTCACTTTATTGGTAGTATTGTACACAAAAGAATAGTTGTCGGTAGTAAACGGACTGGCGATATCAATAGGAGCTCTTAACGGATCACCGGAACTGCCTCTACCCACAGCAACACGCCCAATAAAATCTTTGTACACACTGTAATAGCCGTACACGTCTATCAGCAGTCTTTTCGTAAGTAAGCCTTTATATCCCAATTCAAAAGAATTCATCGTTTCAGGTTTAACTAATTGGAACTGCGCCGCCTTCAGCAATGTAGGCGTAGGTGTTCCTGCAGCGATTGAATTTCGGTATGCATCGATACTTTCGGCAGTGTAACCGGGGTTCGTATTAAACTTGAAAAAAGTATTGAACTGGGGCAAACCACCAATCAGCCTATTAGAGCCTCCTGTTAGCAGGTTGATATACTGATCCTGAATGGCCGGAAAGCGGTAGGCGGTCTGAAACGAAAGGCGAATATTGTTATCTTCGGCAACTTTGAATAAACCGGTTATCCTGGGAGTAAACCTTCCTTTATAATTTTTGCTTTTGTCGAATCTAACAGAACCTGTCAGTTTTAATTTCTCGTCCAGCAGCCATTTCTGCACCTGCACATAGCCACCGTATTCACTTACATTAATAGCTCCGGTAGTATCTACAAAGATAGTTCCCTGTGAATTTAAACGAAACAACTGGTAGCTGCCCCCTACCATTAAATTTACCACCTTCACCTTATCGAAATTATACTGGCCTTCCAGATGATACAAGTCGGTCATATCCTGGAATTTGGCGCCACCCTTATTAATGGAAGTATTGATAGCGCTGTTAAATGCAGCATTAAAGGCTGGTGTACCCGGTAAAAATCTTCCGGTTTCTGCAAAAGACCTTGCTGCTGCATGGGCCTGGGCATCGGTTGCGGGAGTTGTCAGGCGGGCCGTTCCGTAAGCGGCGGTATATTGTTGAAACCAGGTCTGGTCGCTTTTGAATACCCTGTTAATGAACAGCGCCGCAGTAGTAGCTGTATAGGCATCGCCTGAATTTTCCTGAACGGTGTAACCGCGCAGGAACCAGTTTCTGCCTTTTACTTCCGCCTTGTACTGGCCCATTTTGAGGTTTTTTATAGAGTACCTGTCGGCGCCGGTATAAACAGTTGTGCCGGTTCCCCAGTATGCAACCACGGAAGCTTCAACATTATCAGTGATCTTGTAGTAAAGTCCGCCTGTTAATTTTACATTGTAGGTGTTATAGTCTACCAGGTCTTTTTCGGCATAGCCGGTTCGGCTAACAAACTGGGAGCCATACGTGTTTCTAAACGGATTGTTTGCTACGCTGCTGGTAGGAACAAGATAAGGTAAATAAGAAGCAAGTCCGGCAAGCAGTGGATTGCCAATAACCGCAGCGTTTATCTGCGGATAGGTTAGTCCGCCGCCGATCATAGCGTCGATTGCACCTAAGCCCGGTGTAATGCCAGGCGTTTGTGCTACGGTAGCCCTTACAGCCTGAGCAAGATAATTCATGCTGGCGCTCGCCTCATCACCAAAAACGTTTACGCCGTTATAATTCGGATCTGAGGTGCGGTCACCGGATTTTAAAGAACTGAACACATTATTTCTCAACAAATTTCTTTGATCATTGGCTTCCCAGTCCTGTGCCTGGATAAATTGAGCGCCCACTTTAAACGCAAATTTTTGTCCTATCTGTTTACCCCATCTCAGCGCCCAGTCGTAAAACGGCGCGGCAGGCCTTTCACGGCCGTCGGTATGCATGATACCCTGTTTTATCTGAAAGCTTAGCCCCTGGTATTTAAATGGATTTTTACTGGTAAGTAATAACGTGCCGTTCATTCCGCCTGACCCATATAGCGCAGAAGAGGCGCCTGGCAGCAATTCTATATTGTCAACATCGAGTTCCGTGGGCCCGACAATATTTCCAACTGCAAAATTTAATCCGGGCGACTGATTATTAATACCATCTACAAGCTGGTTAAACCTGAGGTTTCCACTTCCATTAAAACCGCGGGTACTTACCGTTCTGAAAGTCAGGCTGGAGGTAGTAAGATCAACTCCTTTGAGATTAGCCGTACCATCATAATAGTTGGGAGTGGCCGCGTTCCTGATAGTTTGGGTTCCCATCCTTTCGATGGATACAGGCGATTCCAGGATGCGTTCCGGCACACGACTGGCGGAAACCACCACCTCGGTACCCAATGTAGAACCTGGAACAATATCAATTTCAACGGATTGGGAAGCGCCGTTAACTGTAACTTCCTGTGATTCAAATCCTACAGACGTCACAACAAGGGTCAAAGGAAATTTACGATTGGTCACCAGCTTAAAGCTTCCTTTATCATCTGTAAACGTTCCGGTAGAAGAACCTTTTATTATTACAGAGACAGCAGATACGGCTTCCTTACCGGTGCTGCTTTTCACATTTCCTGAAATAGTAGTTGTTTGAGCAATCGTAGCAATTGAAAAAATGCCGGCAATCAGCAGCAACGCCACAAAGCGGAAGTTTTTTTTCATAACAGCAGATTTAAAAGAAAGAGATTTCCGGCAAAATACAGATTGTTCATCTTATCTCCTACACTTATTTTGTGGTTGAAATATAATTATGACTAAATCTGCAACGCTAAAATTGGCTATGTCGTACCGGCTAGGTACTTTAGCATTATGTCATTACTACAGCTAAAAGGTCAAACAGGTTTCTACAAAGGCAAAGTAAGGGATGTGTATTATATCGGTGATGAATGGCTTGTTATGATAGCCAGTAACCGCATCTCGGCTTTCGATGTTATTTTGCCTGAGCCTATTCCCTACAAGGGCCAGGTGTTGAATCAGATTGCGGCATACATGCTAAAGGCAACGGAGGATATTTGTCCCAACTGGCTTGCAGAGACTCCTGCTCCCAATGTGGCCATAGGCAGAAAATGTGTTCCTTTCAAAGTTGAAATGGTGGTACGGGGAAATTTAACCGGTCATGCATGGCGGACTTATAGCAGCGGCCTTCGTACGTTATGCGGCGTAACCCTTCCTGATGACATGAAAGAAAACGATTTCTTTCCTGCTCCTGTTATTACTCCGTCAACTAAGGCCGAAGTAGGCCATGATGAGGATATTTCACGCGACGACATTATCAAAAGAGGTTTGGCCAACGAAGCGGACTATATGCAGTTGGAAAAATACACCCTGGCTTTGTTTGAAAGGGGTAAAGAAATAGCTGCAAAGCAGGGCCTGATACTGGTAGACACCAAATATGAATTTGGCAAAATCGGCGATACCATTTACCTGATGGACGAAATTCACACGCCAGACAGTTCCCGTTATTTTTATGCCGATGGGTTTATAGAACGTCAGTTAAACGGCGAAAGACAAAAGCAGCTCAGCAAGGAATTTGTGCGCGAATGGCTGATCAGCCAGGACTTCATGGGCAAAGAGGGACAAACTGTTCCTGACATGGATGAAGAATGGGTGCAAACAATTTCCAGGCGGTATATTGAACTGTATGAGAAAGTTATAGGCACAGCTTTTAACCCTGAGTTGCTGAGTGAGGAGGAAACGGTTAAGAGGATTGAAGCGTCGATGGCGCGGTTAGGAAATGACTAACAAAAGAGGGAAAGACCTGGCGAAGTTCAATCGCTTCGCCAGGTCGTTCCCTTTTTTGTAAGTGAATACTGTAATTTATTAGATCCTTAAACCATCCTCCGCTGTCTCGACTTATTAAAAACCATCTGACCATTCTGTTTTCCTTCCCGTAGCGTTTTCTGCTCTTCTTCCGGCAGGTGATGAACTGTTTTGCATGTATCGCTGCAACAGCCGTCGTATTGTTCAGCGCAATCCGGGCATTGAATAAAAAGTAGATGGCAGGCTTCGTTCTTACAATTGGTATGATTATCAGCCGGCTTTCCACATTGATGGCAACTGGCAATAATATCATTACTGATCCGCTCGCCCAGCCTGTCATCAAACACAAAATTCTTACCTATAAATTTGTTGGGTAAGCCTTCGTTGTTAATGGTATTGGCATAGTTGATGATTCCACCTTCAAGATGAAAAACATTTGCAAAGCCGTTGTGTAACATGTAGGCACTTGCCTTCTCGCAACGGATGCCACCGGTACAATACATGATGATGTTCTTGTTTTTTGCGTCTTTCAGCATATCAACAGCCATAGGTAGCTGCTGCCGGAACGTGTCGCTGGGAACTTCAATGGCTTTATCAAAGTGCCCGACTTCAAACTCGTAGTGATTGCGCATGTCTACTATAATAGTATTGGGATCGTCTGTTAGTCGGTTAAAAGTTGCCGCATCTACATATTTACCTTTGTTCCGCATGTCGAAGCCGGGATCTACAATACCGTCAGCAACGATCTTATCACGAACTTTTATCTTCAATACCCAGAACGATTTGCCGTCGTCATCAACCGCCACATTTAACCTGACATCTTTTAAAGCATCAATAGTATAGAGGTGATTCCTGAATGCTTCAAAGTTTTCAGCGGGCACGCTAAGCTGTGCGTTAATGCCTTCCTGCGCCACGTAAATGCGTCCGAAAACCTTTAACGTATAAAGATTGCTGTACAATTCATCTCTGAACTGTTGAGGATTTTCAATATAAAAATACTGGTAAAAAGAAAGTGTTGTACGAGGGGTAACTTCCTGGTATAAAAGTGCTTTTAATTCTTTTTGAGAGATGCGGTTATGTAACAGTGGCATAGGCGCAAAGTTACAAATGAACTGTGATTCTTGAACTGTGATTTATTTGATTTTATGATGGCCTATGAGTTAGATCATAGGCCATCATAAAATCAAATAAATCACAGTTCAAGACATTTTTACCAAAAAACCGTATACAATGCCGTTAGTATCCCTAAAATAATCACCGAGCCAACGATAAAGCCCGGAGAGCACTTAAACATTTTAACATCAATCTCGATAGGTGCTTTGGCTTCATTCTCTTTTTGGGGTGAAAGCAGGCTCATTACAACCATTATCAGTAACAGCAATCCGAAAACGATCGACATGCGGTCGAGGAAGGGATAATCGGGAAAGGCGCCGTTTGTCCATCCCGGCAGGAATTTAAGTAGGGTAGACAAAGGAATGGTAAGTAGCGCAGCCGTTAGCGCTGCTGCCGAAGTGGTGCGCTTCCAGCAAAAACCCAGCAGGAAAACAGCAAGTACACCCGGTGAGATAAAGCCCACATACTCCTGTATAAACTGGTATGCCTGGCTGAGCGATCTAAGTTTAGGTGCCACCAGGGCACCTATAATCATTGCAACGATCACGGTTATACGCCCGGTGTTTATTAACTGCTTTTCGCTGGCATTTTTATGAAAGAACTTTTTATAGATGTCTAATGAAAAGATCGTGGAGATGCTGTTGGCTTTTCCTGCCAGTGAAGCAACTACGGCCGCAACAAGCGCTGCAAAAGCGAGTCCTTTGAGTCCCGGGTTCAGCAGGTTCAGCAAAGTGGGATAAGCATTATCAGGTTTAACTACACCGGCTTCTGTCATTTCGCTGTGAAACATTCCCTCTTTATACAATAGAAACGCTGTGATTCCCG
>CAXTDO010000464.1:0-5584 GCA_964242315.1 uncultured Flavihumibacter sp. | reverse complement strand
GTTCTGATGAACATAATCAATAAAGCTTAACGGCAAAGTCATTCTTGGACAAATGACTATTCTTTATAAATGTTGATTGATGTCTGGTTGAGTAGGCTGTTCCTGTCGCCAGTATCGTTGTTAAATTTATAAATTAGCGCTCATTTTATGTTTTACTGCCCAGCTTTGATGTCCAGCCCGACTACTGCTGACAAGACATTAATGGTAGCCTGCTAATAAAGAACATTAAAAATGCTCGACCTAGAGACTTTAAATAATTTCTTGGGCCAAACTCAATACTATCAAAATATGAACTCTTATATATTTTGTTTGTTTTGGATTCAGTATTAAAGGCATAAATTCTTTTGTACTATCTAAGTATTAAATGTTGTTTGTGGAAGTATTTTTAATGACTTTTTGTCGGCTTTGTCAAAACAAGCTACATGCTGATTTAGCTTACTGATATTTACTAAAAAGAGTCGCCTTCGTAACATGGAAGTATAAATGCAAATTGTATAAACAGTTGTCAGATAGAGAATCACTAGTGTAGTATCACATGTAAATTATTGTGTGAATTGCTATCAGCTATCAGTCGTCAGGTATCAGCAGATCAAACCTGATAAGCTTTCCTCCTGATTGCTGGGGGCTGATAGCCTAACAACAGACATTTTATGTGCTAATAAATTATTAAAGGCAACCGGCTATCAGCAATCAAAATCGGCAGTGATTACCCGATACCCAATAACTTATAGAAGTTGAACATATTCAAACTAAGCATGCATTATGGTTGTGTTGATCATGGCAGAATGTTGTTTCAAATTTTTAGTTTGGAACGCTCATTGTAATCTTGCCATGTGGCACGACCTATTGCTTACCCCGTAGAAAAATATATCGAAAATACAAGAAACATATGTCTCTTATCTTATCACACACATGTTTAAACCTTATTTAAGTAGTTTTTTGGTAAAGTATATATCATTTCCTGTCACTTGCAAAGTATAAATTCCAGAAGGTAAATTGGCATTGACCGGAATAGTTTGACTCATTGACCCACCATTATGATTAATATTTCTTTTTAAGATGAGTTGTCCCTTATCGTTGATCAGTTTTACAAGGTATATTCCTTTTGGAATGTTTGTGAATTGAATAATTGAATAGTCGCTTGTAATAGGATTTGGGAATACGCTGATACTACCATTTGAACCGATTATTTTTACATTTACCACTTCGGTATATCTTGAAGCTCCTAATGTGTCTATCAATTTTATGCGGTAATAATTATTTCCGTCCTGAGAATGAGCATCAAACAAGCTATAGTTTTGAATTGATGCATATTTCTCCATTGGTTGTATCGTTCCAATGGTTTTAAATTCATGTCCATCAGAAGATTTTTCAACTTCATACCGATCTATCAGCGTTTCATATTGATTGGTCCAATTTACCTGAATTCCAGATGTTTGGGGGTATGCTTTTATAGAACTGATGTTTACCGGCTGAACTTCTTTTGAAGCAAATACAATTTTAAATCTATCCTGAGCAGATGATGTCAAATCATCACTCACTGCAAATTTAAAAGTTGTTATATCTGTCAGACTTATCGGGATACGTGTATGCAGGAAATTGTCATCTAAAAAAGCATCCAGATTGTTATCTGAAAAAGCCGTTGGATTAAATTCCCACTCATAAGCCTGAACTTTCAGTCTTTGAATAATAAGCGGTAAAGTATCGGTACTCTTTATTATGGGTCTTTCTTCAATACTAAGCATTCTTCCATCTCGCAAAATAGCAATGTTCTCATCCGAATTTGCCATTTCTTCTGCATCATTGTCATTAACCAGGCCCGAGAAGGCGTCATCAAAAACAGTATTTACAGCATCAGCCAAAATTTTTCTTCCTTCATCATCCGTATAGTAAAGAATACTCATCAACTGTTCCTGTGGTGCAACCCGGAAAACATTCAGGTTACTGGCAACTGATTTATGACTTTCCTTTACCGTTAGGGTGGGGGATAGAATTCCTTTTTTTGGCCTTATTAAAAATGCCTGACCTGACTGAATTTCGGTCGTTGCATTAGTGGGTGCACTTTTAACACCATTTGAATTAACGGTCACATAACCGCCGCCTGTTCCTATGCGTGGTTCCCAATAGGTATAATAATTTTCAAAGTTTTTCAAATTGGATGTTGAGGCATCATTATATATGGTGCTCCAATTGATTGGGCTTGGGTACGGGTTGCCAACAAGAATAGTTCCTCTATCACCTGCCGGTTTTGCAAAGGTCTGTGTACCGGTGGCTATTGTTCCCGTTGCACGTAATGTAGTACTGGAAGAAGCGGTACTGGTACGTAGGTCTGTAGCTCTGTCTCCAAATATAATAACAAGGTATCCGTTTTTTGCATCAAGGCTGGTAGCATTTGTATTGGCAGTCTGTATCCAGGATGGTTCCAGATTAGTAGGATTATAAGTGAATAAAGAAGCTGTGCCTTTACTGGTTGCATCAAAACCATTTGCTCCTACAATTGAACCTGTAATATGGATGCCATAACGAGGAAAGAGGTTACTATTAGTTTTTGTATTGATGTTGTTCTGTCCTTCCTGCCAGTTATCTCTTATGAAAGGTCTAATACTATTGACGGTATTTACTGAAGGAGATAATAATCTGTAAGATTTAAGGCTTGAGGAACTGATATATCGCTCCACGGTTGCATTACCCTTGATGTTTCCAGTTGAGTTTGCTATTCTTCCTGTTCCCGAAGAATCTGATTTGATGATTAAATTTCCAGAGGGGTATATTAAGATATCATCGCCTGGCCCATCATTTACGGTTAAAGAGGATTTGGAGGCTACATTTAAAACGCCACCGTTCTGTATAATAAGTTGATCAACCGTTGCAGAGTCGGTTATTGTTATTGTATTGCCATTTTGAATAGTGACCGTACTGGCAGTGGTATCAGGTGCAATTGTAGCATCTTTCCAACTAATGCTATCAGATGACGATTGCCAGCATTTGATATCCTTCCAATTACCGCTCGAATCTGTGCGGAAGTAACTATAATTTGCGTTTGGATTTTTGTGAAATCTTAAATTTGCAACATCAATTTGATGTCCGCGCGTATCATCATTATGCATTTGAAACCTCAACGTTTTCGGGTTTTGCCAATCTGCTGAAGAATCAAGAAGAGAAGTATTTACTGGAGGAAAATTTGCATATGTAACTGTAACAGCATTTGCACCTTTTACAGTTATACTAAATGGCTGAAGCTTGTTAATGACAGCATGTAAATTTTTGCTTGAATCTTGTATTAATATTGAATTATTGGCCTTAATAGCGAAATTTAAATCCTGGAATAACGGTCTTATTCTGACAATCACCTTGTTGTTTTTGTCTAGTACATCAATAAAATTTTCTGCGACTTCAGATAAAAGAGGATAGAAAAGTTGTCCGTCTATTCTCCAGTAAGGAAGTCCGGTATTTGTTCCAAGATCACGTTTCACCCATTGAGTAAGATTGTTCCCTGGTGGAATTGAAGTAATGAATAAATCTTTATCAGTTTGTTTAAAGGTTGTTCTGTTTGTTGTTAAGCTCCACATATTGTTGAATCCGTTTAATGATTCCTCAACCGGATATCTTGTCCAACCATATGTGCCGTCTAAAACTGTTCCATTAAAAGGCAAGCCTGCCATTAAATCAACATAATCTGGCAATGAATCAGTTGGCGTTCCGTTTTTAATAATATTTATTGTTTGCTCTTTGATTGTATTTACGCCTTTAATGCGCCAAACCTGAATTGCACCATGATAGCTTTCATCATTGCCTATCAGAATAAAATCGCCATTGGGCAGTTTCGATAATGTGCCCGAGATAGTGTTTCCTGCCATTTCAGGGGTAGCTTCTCCCTGGTAGTTAGCGTCTATTCCTGTAGTACCAAATTGAAGTAAAAGCATTCCTTTATCTGAATATAAATTCCACATATTGGTTTGCGTACCTTTCCAATTCTCTCCATGATAATTCCACACAATGAGACTATCGGTTGCCATCATAAAGCCCCCGGCGTAAATAACGCCATTTGCAACATCAAAACTACCATCTGATGGCAAGTCGCCAATGTATTGCGAATTAGTTGAAGTGGATGTTCTCCATAGCCATTTGTTATCTCCTACTGCGACGGCGCCCAAATGATAGCCACCGCCTCTGCCGGAAATTTCATTGGCCCTATCCGGATTAAAAGATATAATTTTTCCCGTTGATGTTACCTGGTCCGCCATCACTCCGTTAGCTGTAATGGGATCTGAGGAGGTAATCATAGGTATGCTCGCCAGTATTTCATCCGCTCCCCAGATCGGGTTACCTGAATTGTCAAAGCCGGTAAGGCTATTCTTAATCCAACTTGCCGGCAGGCTCAATTCGGTATTATTTATTCTAAAAAGAGAACCGTCTGAATTTAAGGCAAAAAAAACATCAAATTGACCGTGGGTAAATTCAGGTTCAATACCGGTAAACCTTAAATTCCCAATAGAAGGCAATTCTACTACATGCCATCTATGTCTGTTCGAATTTCCATTTAAAGATACATGGGGAATAAAAGCATATGTTCTTCCATTACTTAAAGTAGTTACACCACGGAGTCTGTTAAATACATCATCAAAATTGTACGTAATAGGGTATGCCCAGTTCTTGACAAGTGTCCACGAGCCGTTATTGGGTTCAAGTGGTTTTGAGTAGTCAACATCGAATTCCAAATAGTTTGCAAATACTCTCGAAGGTTTATTTTTATCAGAGAAAGTGCTGTAAAAATAGCCTAAGTTCATGATTGTTTCTATGAACGTGTTGGTTGCAGAGAAATGTTGAACCCTGTAGTTACCACGATCTCCTACCCACATAGAACCATCCAGACCGTAAGCTATCCATGTATTTCTTTCACCTCGAAATAGTTCTTTTGTGTTTTTGAACATGAACTTATCGTTAGCTACAGTCGCGTCGGTTGAGTATCCCCCTAACTGACCTAACGGCACCCCTTCAATACCGTTTAAGTTATTGAAAATACGAACCTGTTGTCTTGTAGAGCCGTCTGCCACTGCAACCTTTCCTGATTTACATGTAACTGCAAGAGGCGTAACTAATCCTGACAACGTTAATGTAGCAGATGTTAACGTGCCGTTCGCATTAATTGTATACTTGGCAACGGTATTAGTTCCGCTGACTATCCAAATGCTGTTGTCATCATCAGCATCAACACACATGCTTTTCGCATTTATGAAAGATGATATTGTTTGTATCAATGCTCCAGATGGCTTTCCGTTGATAATGGTATGAACATCATAAACTTTGATATCGTTTCTGTCGAAGTGACTAACAAATAAATACTTCCCTGTCTTTTGAACAGTCATTCCGCCAATAGGGCATTCCGGGATGTTTCCTGCATTCGGATCGCCTGTTGTCATGCTTGTAGTAGCAGTATCAATTACGCTTGGAAGATGCCTTCCATTCTGAACTTGTATGCCTATGCCGCTGTTAAAAAGTACCATACTATCATCACTTACCCTGGTCGCGAAAATATGGCCCATTGTAGTGGGAACGCCCTGACCAGCATGATACACCCTTACTC
>CAXTDO010000463.1:3927-5591 GCA_964242315.1 uncultured Flavihumibacter sp. | reverse complement strand
GGAGGTGTTGTCTCCGTTTTGCGCACCGCATCATACGCTTTTTGAATATCAAAATCTTTGATGCCCATCTGGTAAGCGCCTACAATAAGCGGAATTTCATGTTCGGCCACCATTACCGGAATATATTTCATTCCTGCCGGACCTTTCGCCAGCCAGCCGTTGGCATCGTACATGGCTAACTGAGATTTTACCCAGCGCGACGACCATTCCGGCGTTACCAGGTTCCAGAACTGGTTTAAGTTCCAGAACGTGTTCCAAAACGCATCACAACCCAAAGCCAGGTCGGTGGGGTCTTTCAGCTTTTGCACCTTTCCGGTGGCATCCACCCAGCTTCCATCCACGTCACTGAAAAGATTGCGGCATAACGACCGGTATACATGCGTGTAGAAGCGGGTTTTTTCACGGCGGTCAGGCGTGGTAATTTTTACCCTGTTCAAAAGAGAATCCCAGGCAGCAACATTATTCTTTCTTACCGCGTTAAAGTTCCAGGCAAAGGGTTGGGCGATTTCAGTCTGCAGGTTTTTTCCGGCATTTTCAATACTCACATAAGATATTCCCGTGCGCACCTGCACTACTGAATTGGTAAGCGTGTTAAACTCCACATAAACGCCGGCGTTTTTTTTATTCCCCACTGTTAACCGTGATGCATTGTTTTGAACGCCTTTATCGTCCCAGGTGCCAAACCGGCTGATAGGCCGGTCGAACTCCATCACAAAATGAATGGTGTAAGGCTGGTCAATATCATTACCCCACACTTTAGGTGCCCGTTGCCTGCTGAAACCTTCAATTCTATGGTCGCTTACTTTGGTAACTTCCACCGCTTCCAGTTTAAAATCGTATTCGGCCGGGTCGTTAAAGTCAACCAGTATGCGTGATGTATTTTCTTTTGGAAAGGTATACCGCTGGAAGCTGCACCTCGTGGTGGCTGTTAGCTCTGCCGTAGTGTTATACCTGGATAGATGCACTTTGTAATACCCTAGAAGCGCTTCTTCGCTTTTTTTATCGATGGGGGAACGGTATCCTTTGTTGGTGGTATCCATCTGATCGCCCACATTCGTAATCAACGGCCCGTTAACAGGCATCAGGGAAAGTCCTGACATGGTCCATTCATGAATGTGAGAGAAGCCTCCAATGCTTTCGAAGATAGGGTCGTAGCCTGCCTGCCAGCCTGCATTCTGGTTGTCGGGACTCAACTTCACCATGCTGAACGGCATCCACGGACCTGGCGCTATCATCCACCGTGAATGTGCAGTGCCCATCAGGGTATTTACATATTCTGCCGTAGTGAGCATTCTTTTAGGGCCGCGTTTTATAGTGCCTGATTGTACGGTTTGCCCGTCTATTAGAACCTGGTAGCTACTTTGCTTTGCTGCAGTAACAGCGGGCATAGGCGTTTCAAAAACAGCACGTGCCGTATCCAGCGTTTTTTTAAAGATGCTGTGTCCATCCAGTATCACTTCCAGGGTAGCATCGCCTGAAATCTGCTGCACGTCAACTAACAAAGGCTGCAGTCTTTTGCTGCCTTCCTGTATTTCGTAGTCTGCTGCCGCCACATCACGTATGAATGCATTCTTCGGTATAGTTATGTTGGCGCCTGCCGGACCTTCCAGCCTTACCTGGTCGAACACAAGCCACGAACCCCACAGTGTAGTTAAGGAAACTTC
>CAXTDO010000463.1:0-3917 GCA_964242315.1 uncultured Flavihumibacter sp. | reverse complement strand
TCGGCAGTTGATATTTCCACGAGGTGTTGTTGAAGGTAACTTTGAGAAGCGGTGGTTTTTCAGCGCTTATATCCAACAGATCAATAATTAAATAACACTGACCCTGCCGGGGAAGCTGGTCCATTTCAAACAGCACATTCAGCACAGAAGAACGCCAGCCGGAAAGGGGTGCAGAACCGCCCCAGGTATCCTCCGGTCCGGGCAGGGCATACGGCCAGTCGGTTTTTGCATCGGATTTTCCTATCACAAAACTGCCGTCTTCATAGCCAAAGTCCTGTTGTAAAAAATTTTTGTAGCCAGACGGAGCAAGTGCAAACTCAGCACTGCTCTTATCTTTCGTACCTATCTGCCAAAATATTTTTTTTGCCGGCGTTTGTGCAATGACAGTTACGGTTATACCAAAAGTAACATAAAAAATAAATGACCATACTAAAAGACCGGTTTTTCGTATGGCCATTAACGCCCTGATTTTACGGATTTGCAGCGACAGGATCATTAAAATTTGTGTTATATGCTTAAATAAAATACTTTTCAAAAATATCATTTTTTTGTAAAATGTACATATGTTTGTACATTATTATCAGGCACTTAAAGTCTTTAATTAAGGTTTTCCCTTCTATTCAATCTAATATTAATTTGTTCAATGGATCCCAACGTGACGAAATCAGAAATCTATAATCAGGATAAGATCGTTGAGACACCCCTTCGAAAATCTTCTCAGGCCTTAATGCCTTTAAAACTGGATAAGGCTCTCGTAACAAATGGTGACTATAATATTTATCCTGCAACTTCATTGGGTGGAGATAAAATTTTCAACGGGTTTCAGTCACTTGCCGCATGGATCATTAAACAAAAAACAGTGGTGATAGATGGTTATGCAGGTGTTTTTTGGGATGAAATACAGCACGCCCTTCATCAGCATTTACTCAAAGCCGGCGTAACGGTAAACTGGGTGCAAATAAAAGATTTTTTAAAGCCGGCTTCGGCAATCAAAGCATTGGTACAACCATTTCTCGGATCGGAAGATTCGGTATGGGGTACTAAATGTTTATTAACCTTGGAGGATTTTTATAGCATTGAAAAACTCGCTCAGCAATCGCCGGATCAGGAATGCGATATCAACATTGTGGTAGGACCGGGTGCCGCATTATCCGGTTGGGATGCGCCGGTTATTTATATCGACCTGCCAAAAAACGAACTGCAGTTCCGGATGCGTGCCAGGTCTATTACCAACCTTGGAACCAATGAGGTGGAAGAATCTTTTTACATGTACAAGCGGTTTTATTTTGTGGATTGGGTTGTGCTGAATGCGCACAAAAAATGGCTGCTCCCAAAAATCTCCGTGGTCGCTGACGGGCAATGGCCGGGCGATATCAACTGGATGTTCGGGACTGAGCTTATGGAAGGCCTGGATAAAATAAGCCGCTCCGTATTCCGGGTACGGCCCTGGTTTGAACCGGGGGCCTGGGGAGGCCAGTGGATCAAAAATCATATCAAAAACCTTAATACGGATGTTGTAAATTATGCCTGGTCGTTTGAACTGATCGTACCGGAAAATGGACTGGTGTTTGAAAGCGACGGTTATTTGCTGGAAGTATCTTTTGACTTTTTAATGTTTCACAACCGGCAGAACGTTTTGGGAAAACATGCAGAAAGTTTTGGTGATGAATTTCCTATCCGCTTCGACTTTCTCGACACCTTCAGCGGCGGCAACCTCTCTATTCAATGCCATCCCTCACGGAAATACATAAACGAGCATTTTGGAGAAACGATTACACAGGATGAAACTTATTATATTCTGGATTGCCGGGAAGATGCACGGGTGTTCCTGGGCTTTCAGGAAAATATAAACCCCGAAGCATTCAAAACTGCGCTTCAAACCAGCCAGGAAGAAAACATCGCATTGAATATGGATGATTTCGTGCAGTGGCATCCGGCCCGCAAGCACGATCTATTTTTAATACCCAACCAAACCATTCATAGCGCCGGCGCCGGCAACCTGGTACTGGAAATAAGCGCCACCCCTTATATTTTCACTTTTAAGATGTACGACTGGCTGCGATTGGATCTGGACGGCAATCCCCGCCCCATCAACATCGAACACGCATTCAACAACCTGGATTATACCCGCAAAGGGGTCAGGGTTCGGGAGGAACTCATTTCAAAACCTGCCATCATAGAACAGGGCGATAGCTATCAGATCGTTCATCTGCCCACGCATCCGGAACATTTTTATGATGTGCACCGTGTTGAATTTGATAATGAGATCACTGTGCAAACAAACAACAGTTGCCATGTACTGATGCTGGTGGAGGGACAGTCTGTAACAATAGAAACCAATGACGCAATAAAACAGGATTTTGCATATGCCGAAACATTTGTGGTGCCTGCGGCTGCCATATCATACGTAATGACGAATAATGGAAAGGAACGTGCTAAAGTAATTAAAGCATTTTTAAAGTAAGCGCCATGGAACTCACAACAACAAGTATGGTGTCAAAGAAAAATAACAGTTATCTGTACCTGGTGTGCCTTGTAGCGGCGCTGGGTGGATTTTTATTCGGTTTTGATACCGCTGTTATTTCCGGCACCATCAGTTTGGTTACGCGCGACTTTAGTTTGAACGCCGTCAGCGAAGGCTGGTTTGTAAGCTGCGCACTATTGGGTTGTATCATAGGGGTGAGTGTTTCGGGCAAACTAAGCGATCAGTTCGGGCGAAAGATTGTAATGATCCTTTCGGCTGTTTGGTTTCTTGTGTCTGCCCTCGGCTGCATGCTTTCAGGTTCGTTTACAGCGTTGATCGTTTTCCGTTTTATCGGCGGCCTGGGCATTGGCGTAGCGTCTATGGTTTCGCCCCTTTATATATCCGAGTTCGCCCCATCGCGTTTACGTGGAATGATGGTATCGCTGTACCAGCTTGCGTTGACTATTGGTATTGTAGTGGCCTATTTTTCCAATGCCTATCTTGTAAACCACGCTTCAAATGCTTATGGCTCTGAAAGCGCCCGAATGATATTTTCCGAACAGGTGTGGCGGGCGATGCTTGGCTTGGGTGCTGCGCCTGCGGCCATCTTTTTAATTTGTCTTTTTTTAGTGCCCGAATCGCCCAGATGGTTGTTGCTGAAGGGGAAGGAACAAAAAGCATCGGGCACATTAATAAAACTGGATGGCGCCGATGCCGCCGCAAAAGAAATTAAAGCTTTCAGGGAACAGGGTGATACGGAATCAACGTCTTTTAAAGAATTGTTTACACCTGTTTACCGGAGGGCATTATGGATAGGGTTGCTGCTGCCATTCCTGTCGCAGGTGTGCGGCATCAATGCTGTTATCTATTATGGCCCGCGCATTTTGGAACAAGCCGGTTTTACGCTGAACAATGCGCTGGGCGGACAGGTTACCATCGGGCTGGTGAACGTGGTATTTACCTTCATCGCTATTTTTACGATTGATAAATGGGGGCGGCGTCCGCTGTTATTTGCCGGCATTGGCGGTGCGGTGCTATCCCTGGTGATCATAGGCGTGCTTTTCGCGCTTGACATCACTTCCGGTCCATGGATCCTTATTTCCATTCTTGCTTTTATCGCATGTTTTGCTTTTTCCTTCGGTCCGGTTTGCTGGGTAGTGGTAGGTGAAATCTTCCCTAATGCCATCAGGGGCAGAGCCGTAGCGCTGGCAACCCTTTCGCTGTGGATCGGTAATTTCCTGGTAGGTCAGTTAACACCGGTGATGCTAAACGGACTGGGTTCGTCATGGACATTCTGGATTTTCGCGTTGTGCTGTTCACCTGCGTTGTGGATTACCTGGAAGCTGATACCGGAAACCAAAGGCCGGTCGCTGGAAAATATTGAGGCTTATTGGAAGGAGACTTACAACGCTTAAAGCGCATCCGACCTATAAGGTTTTCAAAACCTTATAGA
>CAXTDO010000462.1:0-5593 GCA_964242315.1 uncultured Flavihumibacter sp. | reverse complement strand
TAGTGAAAAAGAGGAACCATTTGTCTGTGGTTCTTGTAATTTTGTGATTCCATATTTTTTAAATTAAAAATGAAGTTATTTTAAAATATCCAGTATCCGCCACATTTTCCTTGTCATTTCAGTGGCATTGCCATCATAATTATTTACAATGATAGCGAATGTATATTCATTGCCGTTTTTACTTTTTATGTATCCGGTATAACTTCTTGCACCATTAATAGAACCACTCTTCATAGTAATACCATTGATCTCAGGAAGCGCATGAAAAAAAGTGTTAAACCATTGCTTTGATCTTGCATACAACATGGCTTTAACAAGCGCATCGGTTGTAACGCGGCTTTGAGGCGACAGGCCACATCCATCCATAATATTCAAAGCAGATTTTTCAATGCCCCGCTCACTCCAGAAATTTTGTAAAACTTTCACTCCTTTTTCGGTAGAGCCGAAACCTTCTTTTTCATAAGCAATGGATTTCAACAATGCTTCACCATACAGGTTGATGCTTTTTTTAAGGAACCAATAATTGATACTATCCAAACCGGGTGAGTAATATGCAGACAGCTGATTTATTGTAAACACCTGTGGCATACTTACCGAGCTTTCCTGTTTTGAAATTTCAATTCCCTGGCTATTCATGAAGTCATTAAAACTGTTGCTTAATGCTGAAAACGGTTCCGGCAATGAACCGGAAATGGTAAAAGTCTTTTCGCCAATGGGTATAGTACCACGAACATAACCGATGTTTGCACCTGGCGGCAGGTATATAAACGCATTGTCACCGCTTCCCTTTTCTGCAGTTTGCACTTCAGAGATCAGGTTCAGCTTTACAGAGGCAGGAACAATAGAAACAATAGCACAGGTATCTCCCATCTTAACGCCTGATCTCAAATTCAGATCATACTGGTTTTCACGCCAGTTAACCGATGTAGCGCCGGCGCCGTAATAGTTACCGATATCCTGCCATATCCAGCCATCAGGAATGGTAGCCGAGCTCCAGTTTATATCATCTTTTATTATCAGTCCGCTTACTTTTTTAATGCCGGCTTTTTTTATTTCAGTAATCCATTTTCGCAATACCTGGTTTTCTTTTGTCTGCTCCCAGCGCCAGCTTCCGAGCGTTGGGTCACCGCTTCCGGTGATGTGCAGGTTGCCTTTTAGTGTACCTGCCTCAACCTGTCCATCATAACCTAACACTGTTTTATACCGGTAGTCTTGTCCCAGCAATTCAAATGCAGCGATACTGGTAAATATTTTCTGGCAACTTGCCGGCGCCAGTCCCACCTGCGCATTTTTATTAAAAACCTGTTTACCTGTTTTGCTGTCTGCTACGTACAGACTTATGATAGCATGCTTTAATAACGGATCGGCTTCGAGGCTTTTCATTGATTCCGTTAAGCGTTGTGAAACATCCTGCGAAAAAGCCAGGCAAACGTTAAGCAGAATAATAATTGTAACTAAAGCTTGCTTCATTTGTTTTGAATGTGATTAAATGATTTGATGAAGGCTATGATTGGGCTAATGTACTTCATAGTCATCATTAAATCATTTAATCACATTCAAGACAATTAGCTGATAGCTAACCGCTGATTGCTGACAGCAATTAATGATTAATTTTATTGTATGAGTCAAACTTTCGTGTACGCTTCCATCATAACCATAGGTGACGAATTACTGATAGGACAAGTGATTGATACCAACAGCGCCTGGATGGCAACAGAACTGAATAAGGCCGGAATCTGGGTTAGAAGAAGAGTGGCTATAGGAGATGCCCGCGAAGAAATTATAAAAGCCCTGAATGAAGAAAGCAACAATGCAGATGTGATATTGATCACCGGAGGACTCGGTCCCACCGCAGATGATATTACCAAACCGGTTTTATGCGAATATTTTGGCGGTCAATTAATTGTTGATGAAGGCGCTTTAAAAAATGTGCAGCAGATCTTTGCCAGGTTAAACCGCCCTATGCTGGCCAGTAATCTCAAGCAGGCAGAGGTGCCCGACACCTGCACGGTAATTCAAAATAAAAGAGGAACGGCACCGGGGATGTGGTTTGAAAAAGAAGGCAAAATATATGTGAGTATGCCCGGCGTACCACATGAGATGAAAGGCATGATGACAGATTACGTGATACCAACGTTACCAGAACATTTCCAAATGCCGTTTATAGTTTCCAGAACATTGCTTACTGCGGGAATCGGCGAATCGTTTCTTTCTGAGCTTATCAAAGAGTTTGAAGAGAATCTTCCCCGTACTATTAAACTGGCATACCTTCCAAATTATGGGATGGTGCGGCTTCGCTTAACGGGTATTGATAATGCAAAAGAAGCAATAGAAACAATAGTACAACAACAATTTGAGTTATTAAAAAAGCTGGTTGCCGAATACCTGGTTACCGACCAGGATGACGCCATGCATATTGTGGTGAGTAAATTGTTAAAGCAGCAAAATAAAACGCTTTCAACAGCTGAAAGCTGTACCGGCGGTTACATTGCAAGTTTATTAACCTCCGAATCGGGAGCTTCCGATTTTTTTCTGGGCAGTGTGGTAAGTTATGCAAACAGCGTTAAGCACGATGTGCTGGCAGTATCACAACAAACGCTTGAAACGGTGGGGGCAGTTAGTGAAGAAACGGTTCAGGAAATGGTAAAAGGCGCTTTGGCTTTATTGAAGACTGATTATTCCATTGCAGTGAGCGGAATCATGGGCCCAGGTGGCGGTAGCGAGGAAAAACCTGTCGGGCTGGTATGGGTAGCAGTTGGTAATGCTGAAAAAATAATTACCCAGAAATTTAACTTCCGGTTTGACCGCAGACGCAATATCGAACTAACCTCCAACAATGCCTTAAACCTGCTGAGAAAGTTAATCCAGCGTTAGGCAGGTATGAGGTATGAATGATTAATTATTAATGATTAATTATTAATGAAAACCATTCCCAAAAGAGATGGAAAATCTATTATACAGCATTTAACCGTTAATCATTAATAATTAGTCATTCATACCTGATACCTGACAGCTGAAAGCTGATAGCAGTGCATAAGAAGGAAATAATTACCTTTGACAATTGAAAATGGACCATTAATAATTCAGTAACAATACATACATGGCTATAGTTGACCTGGTAATGCCTAAATTAGGTGAGAGTATTATGGAAGCCACCGTTTTAAAATGGCTGAAGCAACCCGGCGACAAAGTGCAGCAGGATGAACCCGTTTTAGAAATTGCAACCGATAAAGTAGACAGTGATGTTCCCAGTGTTGCAGATGGCATTATAGAAAAGCTTTTTTTTGAAGTAAATGATGTCGTTCCTATAGGTGCAGTAATTGCAACTATCAGAACTGGAATAATGGAACCTGAGTTAGCTGCTCCCAAACAAAACGGTCAGCAGGCACCATCTTCCGATAACAAAGCGCAGCAGGAACTTCCACAGGCAGCGCTTGAAAATTCTGACGAGAAGGTAAGTTTTAAAGTAAATAAGTTTTACTCTCCATTAGTGATGAATATTGCGTCCAATGAAGGGGTCAGCATGAGTGAACTTGAAAATATTCCGGGAACAGGCAATGAAGGAAGGGTAACCAAAAAAGACATCCTTGAATTTGTAGAGCAAAGAAAGCAGTTAAAGGTTCAAAGCGCAAAGGTTAAAGTTCATGAATCGCTGGAAGTGTTTCAACCTCCAAAAAATGACGAGGCCAGCAAAAACGAATCCCCCACAGTTTATAGCGGTAACGTTGAAATTATAGAGATGGACCGTATGCGTAAACTCATTGCAGATCATATGGTGAGAAGCAAGCATACAAGTGCGCATGTTACCAGCTTTTCTGAAGCAGACGTAACAAATATTGTATTGTGGCGCGAGAAAGTAAAAAAAGATTTTGAAAAAAGAGAAGGTACACGCATCACTTTCACACCGCTTTTTATCGAGGCAGTGGTGAATTGTATTAAAAAATATCCGTTAATAAACAGTTCGGTAGAGGGTGATAAGATTATTATAAAAAAAGATATCAATATCGGTATGGCTACTGCATTACAGGGTGGCAATTTAATTGTTCCGGTAATCCGAAATGCCGACCAGTTAAACCTTGTTGGTTTAAACAAGCAGGTTCATTCATTGGCAGAGGCTGCACGTAATAATAAGCTTAGGCCTGAAGACGTTCAAAACGGCACTTTTACGTTAAGTAATATCGGTACTTTCGGCAGTTTGATGGGCACACCCATTATCAACCAACCACAGGTGGCTATACTGGCTGTAGGCGCCATAAAAAAACGCCCCGTGGTTATTGAAACACCGGCAGGAGATTCCATTGCTATCCGGCACATGATGTACCTTTCAATGTCTTATGATCACCGGGTTATTGACGGAAGCCTGGGCTCAACTTTTTTAGCAGCAGTAGCACGTCAATTGGAAAACTTCGATCTTAAAAGAGTTTTTTAATTTAGCCTACCTGACGAAGCTAATTTAACCTTAATACCGGATTACCCATCAGCGACGTTGATTTAATTTCATAGCGTCTTTTTTGTTGAGATTGCTATTTATTAAGAGGCCTTAGTGTCCTTTGTGGGATTTCCTTTTGTGTTCTTTGTGGTTAAAAAACTCTTTAAATTAAAGACTCTTTTAACCACAAAGAACACAAAAGGAAATCCCACAAAGGACACAAGAAATGCTGAAAACAACGCAATACCTAACTCGTTGACATCGATTGGCAATCCAGTATGCAGATTAATTTAATAAATTTATTGTGAAGCCTTCCCGTATTTAAGTGCTTTAAAAGAAGCTTTCTTTCTTTTTATTACTACTACGTACAGGTTATCATACTGAGTATCATTTAGATCTCCGTGAACATTTTCGGCATTGCTCAATGCATTTACAATATCATCTACCGTATTACTATGTCCGACGATTAAAGTATTTTTTCGCAATGCTTTTAGTGTGTCTATAAAAGCCTTATCCGCGTTTTTATATAAAATGATATTGCTGTGAATGGTTTTACTCAGGGGTGTTGCCGTTGAAATTGTTCGAAGGGTATTAGTTGAAAATATAAAGCTAATGTGCTTATTCTTTAAATAATCGTTTAATGCCTGGGCTCTTTGCATACCCGCATCGGTGAGTGGAGGATTATCAGAAGTCTGAGCCTTTTCGGCATGCCTTACAACATAATAAGTCTGACTTTTTACCGTTAGCACTATGACAGTCAGGAGTAGCAGTAATAATATTTTCATATATAAATGTATCTTTTTGATGGCACTATTCTATGTTTCGTCAAATTTTTATATATTCATAGTATACTCTTGCCATCTTTTCAGTGATTTCGATTGGAATTTAACTAAAAATGGACATATATGAAAACTTTATCAGAAACCTGGTTCGCAGAAGGCTATATTGACTTTGAACTAAAAAGATACACATTACTCGCTTACCTGCAGGAGGTAAATAAATATTTTCATCAGCAGAAATTGTATCCTCAACTGGCTGATCTTATATTTCATTATAATAACCTCGTTTCTTTCCGGGAAAACAAAAAGTACCTTCAGGAGAAATTTCCCAAACAACTCACGGATATAAACCTGAAACAATTGGAGTTATTGTATGAGCGCATGA
>CAXTDO010000461.1:0-5611 GCA_964242315.1 uncultured Flavihumibacter sp. | reverse complement strand
GTTTTAGGTGGTGCAGTTGGCGCTGGCGGCGGTTATATTATAGGTAATGAAATTGATAGAAAGAAAGCCAAACCATAATATAGCTATCAGCCTTCCGATTTTTTAACCACAGAGTAAAAGCCAGAGGGAAAGAAGAGGTTACACAGAGACCTCCTCTGTGTAACCTCTTCTTTCCCTCTGGCTTTTACTCTGTGGTTAAAAAAACACCTACCCAAGTAGTCATTACGAATTAATGCGTAACTACATACCTGACATAACACAAGCTTGATTCATTTTGCCGGTGTGCATTCTTTATCAGGCATCAGGGAAGATAACCATGCAAGTTCCATTTCCAGAGCAAAAACGGTAAATCCGCTGATAGCAAGCGCTGCTATAATAATCAGGATCCACGTCTTTATATTCTTTCGTAATGATGGGGAAATTTGCATGGTTATTAGATATTAGCTATAAGCAGCAGGTAATTATGCAGTTAGTGGCATGTGCGGTTCGCCATACCAATTAATTCTCCTACTGGCATACATGGCTGATGCAAGTATGATGAACAAGCCAATGCTGCCAATCAACAGCGCAGTATCTTCAAGCCTTATCAGTACAAAGGTAAAACTGTATAGGAGTGTCAACATCCCGCCAAAGATGCCGGCTGTTTTGCTGCTACGGAAATGGCCGTAGGCGTAAGTGCTGATCAGCATTATCGTGGCAACTGCGGCGATCAGGTATGAAAGATCAAATTGGATGAACTCGCTTATTGACAGTAGCAGCGTATAAAAAATAATAAGTGCCAGTCCTACAAGAATATATTGTACCGGATGAACGGGTTTTTTCTGCAGCAGCTCAACGATAAAGAACAAAGAGAAAGTAAGGCCAATAAACAAAATGGCATATTTGATACAGCGGTTTGTTTTTGCATAACCATCGGCAGGCTGTATAAGGGTAACTCCAAATGCCAGGGTATCGAGATCGAATTTAAAATCCTGCAGAACAGTGCCGAATGGTAAGTTTGCTTTATTGAAGTTCCAGGTAGCCACGAATCCTTTGTCAGTAACTGTTCTCACTGAAGGCAGGTTATTGCCATCGAATGAAGGGTTGGCCCAGGTTGATGTTAAAGTAAACCGGCTGTCGCCGCTGAGGGGTATAAAATGTAATTGCTCGCTCCCTTTAATTTTCACGTTGATGTTAAAGGATAGTTTTTTTCCTTCGTCCGTCAGCGCCAGGGCAATGGGGGCCGACAATCCTTTAGCGCTAATCTCCTCTGATGGCAGCCCTGGCGACAATTCATAATCCGATCCGTTGAAATTTATTACCATCCGCTCTTCTATACCTTTGAAGTCTGAAAGGCTGTAACATATTCTTGCATCCTGCCATTGAACCAGGTTCTTATCAAGCCCCTTCGGAAGTTTGAACTCGAAGTTCCCTGAATTTCGTAAGCTGGCCCGGTACAATAATACTTTGTAGATGGACCTTAACCGGAGTTCATGGGATACCTGTCCGTTTACGTTGAGGTTGTCTGGAATGATAACCAGGTGCTCCAGGTTTTCTACGGCCTTTTTATCTTTGTCGAGGGTAATAATCTTGTAGGGCAGGTATAAATACGGACCGCTAAGCACCTGTGCATTTGCCCACCGGTCACTTACTTCCGCTGTTACTTTCGATTGTCTTTCCTGCCGCTCTGTTACCAGGCTGCTGACAAAAATAGTGGGTATCAGCATCACTAATATCAGCCCGCCGGTGATGAGTGATTTGAAAAAGATTTTGTTAGAACCGGCCTTACTGTTGCCGGGTTGTTCAATGTAGTCGTTGCTTGTTTCCATTTGTGTATGTTGTTTTAATGTTGATGGATTGTTTGATTCGAATATGGTTAAAGACCCTTTAGATATGATAAGTATAGAGAGGAATACACTGCCGAGTAAAATGCCGGTGCTGATCGCCCATGCCTGTAACATGTTATCGCTTCCTGAGATCCCAAATATATAAGCGCCGGCTATGCCATAAACGGAACAACATATGATGCATACTAACGCCAGCCGGAGCATTTTTGCCTGTGAGGAGAGGTTCAGTTTATTAATCACAGGCAGCATAACCAGCAATGTAAACAATACAGGCAGGCTTGCAATTAAAGCGAAGATGGTAACAATAGGAGCAAGCCATGGAGACTCGGATTCACCGGTAAATCCATATGCGAACCAGGCTGCACCCAATACAAGGCTGGTGAAAAACCATAACCGCAATGAGATATTTGTTGTTTTCAAGATCGGGAGTTTGAGTGGCTGATTACAAACAAAGAACCTTATTTAAAAGTACTTTGTAATACAAAGTAAATAATAAATATTTAGATTATCAGTTTTATTTAATCCCGAAGGCAAAGCCGTGGTAACATGGAGGTTTACAGATAAGTTTTGTATGTAGTTAAAAATAAATTTGATAATGTAAAACGCTTATATTTACCCAATCAAATCATTATGCATAACTAATATTTGATATAACTTTAAGCCGAACGCTACTTGAATCTGAAGATGTCATATGAAGAGTCTAAGCTGGTTACTCAACTAAAGCTTAGAGATCATGAGGCTTTTAACGCACTGTATGATAAATATGCCCCTGCTTTATATACTGTTGTTCTTCAGATGATCCATAACAGGGAACTGGTAGATAAAATAATACATAAAGCTTTTATAACTATCTGGAATTCAATAGAGAGTTATGATCCTGAAAAGGGAAAGTTATTTACCTGGATGTTACAAATTGCGCGTAGTACAGCGATCAGCGAAACAAAATTCCAGCTTAACAGGGAAGATGTGGAACAGGATGCAGGATCACGCGTGGATGGCGTTGCACTTTCAGCAAAACTTGAAATAGAAAATTGCGGGTTAAAACCAGTAGTGAATCAACTTGGTCATGAACAAAAAAACCTTGTTAATCTCTACTATTATAAGGGGCTGACTATTGAAGAGATAGCAGCAGCGGTGGCGATCCCGGAGGGTGTGGTAAAGACAAAGGTGAACATGGCTTTATCAGAGTTAGGGGGGCTCATTATGAACCTACAGTGAATACTAAAGAATATATCAACAGTGGCAATATAGAAAGCTGTGTTCTTGGACTGGCAACAGAAGCCGAGTACCAGGAGTTTATAGTTTTTTGTAACAGGCATCCTGAAATACTGGAAGCAAGGAATGCATTTGAGCTGGCTTTGGAAGAACAACTGATGAAAGAAGCAATACCACCACCTGTGTATTTAAAAGAAGAAATTTTAAAATCGATAGATATCCCTGGAATAAATGGCATACAGCAGAAAGGAAGGGAACGCCTGGCTCCTGTCGCCAGAATGAACATCTGGAAATACATTGCAGCAGCCTGTATTATAATGGTTGCCGGTGCCGCTTACTGGGCATATTCTGTTAATAATAAATATCAAACAATGCTTGCGGAGACAATCAGGGCTGCCAATCAGCCGGATCATTCCAGTCATGCCGAAGCTGTTTCCGCACTCAAGACTATTGTTCAGAAACCTACTATAAAATGGTCAATAATGGCGGATCCTGCTAATCAGGGTCATTGTATGGCACATATATACTGGGACAGCCTTTCTAAAAATACCTTTTTGCTGTTGGGTGATATACCAAAATCATATTCAGATAAACAGTTTCAGCTTTGGGGTATGCTGGGTAACCGCCCGGTGAACCTGGGTATTTTTGATGCAAAGGAAGAAGGGAGGCTGATACAAATGAAGAACAATAACAGTGCCCAGGCATTTGCAATTACATTAGAGCCAAAAGGTGGAAGCGCCAGTCCTACCATAAATGCATTGTATGCAAAAGGCGAATTTTAGCGTTCATCTTACCTGAATCGTATTGCCTCAACGGCGCCTCTAAACGTAGCATGATTAAAAAGTCGTTAACTCATTGCACACTTAAACACTTGTATTCCACGGTTCAAAAATCATTTTGCTATGTTGGCATGAAAACACTGGCAAATTCTGATATTATTTTATATATTGAGAAAGCAACATTACTGGTATGGATACAGCACCTTCGGTAAACTCTCAAAATGATAAGGTAAAGCTTTTCATCTCCTATTCAAACAAGAATACTGATTTAAAAGACGACCTGCTGACACAACTGAAAGTGCTCACCATATCAGACAAACAGATAGAGATATGGGAAGACGGTCTGTTGGAACCAGGTGTTCAGTGGGACGATGAGATAAAAAATAAATTGCATGCAGCCAATATCGTGCTGATGCTGGTGAGCGCTCATTTTTTGACGACTGATTATATCTGGAATATCGAAGTGGAACAGACGATGTTAAGGCAGAGACAGGGAGCAGTAACAGCCATACCCGTTATTTTAAGTCCATGTGCCTGGATGCAAACGCCCCTGGCGCAGTTTACAGCCCTTCCCCGCAAAGCAAAACCTGTTACCGAGTTTGCCAGTAAAGACAACGCCTTGCTGGAAGTGGTTACAGGGGTGCAGGCAGTGATCAGGTCGTGGAAAAGCAAGCTTAATCTGTTGTAGCAGCAGTCAGCAAACTGATGTTTGATAAGTTTCCTCCTGATAGCTGATAGCTGATACCTGATAGCTGACGGCTGATAGCAAATAACAATCGTGCAGATTTTTAATACTTATAAATGGAAACCCTCTTATCTTCTGAACAGCTTATCGATGAAATCGATTGGAGAGGTCTTACCCGGGATCTTCACCGGAAAAGATGCGTACTGTTTCTGGGCCGGTCTTTACCTGTATACTCCATGGAAAATGAAAAGACCGACTTTAATACGCTTGCCTCATCACACCTTGCCAAACTGATAATTAAACAGGGAACCATAGAGTTCGACCGCTCCCAATCGGACAACCTGCATTATACTGCCCATAAGTTCCTGCTTATGAACAAGAATAACAGGGTGAGGCTGGAAGATGAAATAGCAGATGTTTATAAATCGCAGGTAGAGCGGCTTCGCGAAGAATCGAACGATGCCATACCAGCTCTGTATAAAACCATACTCAGGTTGCCCTGGAATACGATTGTAAACATGCAGCCTGATAACTTTTTTCAATCAATATTAAAGCCCGATGAAGTATTTGCATTTTATAATTATAAACCAAACCAGGAAAAGGAATTAAAGGTGGAGTCTAAACAATTTCTGGTATATAACCTTTTTGGTACTGCCGTAAAAGACAACTTTGATTACAACGTCAGTTCACTCGTTCTAACAGAAGAAGATCACCTGGAGTTCATTCGCAATCTTGTCAGTGGCAAGCCTCCTGTTTCGAAAGATGTTATCTCAAGATTTGATGATGATAAAACATTTATTTTTTTAGATTGCAACCTTGAAAACTGGGACTTTCGTTTGCTCATGGAGATATTGAAGATCCATAAAGATTCCCATACGTATTCTCCTAACCGTAAGTCGTTTTTTTTCCCGACACTCATCCAGGAATTTTATAAAAACCGTTATGGATTTATCTTCGTAAAAAACAATTCTGAAGAATTTATTAACAAACTTTGGGAACATTACAACTCAGAGTATGCTAAAATAGTGCCGGCTGTTCCAAAAAAGATGATGATCTGTTATCATGCTGCCGATGAAGAGGTTATGAAATCTTTACTTATTCAATTC
>CAXTDO010000460.1:0-5615 GCA_964242315.1 uncultured Flavihumibacter sp. | reverse complement strand
GTATCGGCATGCGACACTTTTATCCTGGCATCCTTGTGCCTCTTTTTATAATTGGATTTGGCACATTGATCTGAGCAAAACTTTGTTACAGTCGTTTTTGCTGTAAATACCTTGTTACAATGCTGACACACCTTATTTATGCGGATGTACTACTCATAAATTATTTACTTGAATGTCAGGAGGTGTACATAACTGCCTATCACTGACTTGTACTGACATTTACTGCCATAATCTCTCTTTTCTCCAGCTGTCTATGTACCGCACCCTAAACTTCAAGGAAGGTACAAACAAAAATGATAGAAAAATATAAATGAAGTTAGATTATGGCATACAGCTGTAATTCAATACAGATGCATATTACAGAAGATTAAGCAAAGTAAGATGGCGTTAACTGAAGTTGTAACGCTACTTGCCGATACAAAACTTACTAAAAATATAATCCAACTGATCTTCATTAGTAACCTCTCCTGTAATCTCTCCTAAAAAATGCAGGCAGCGACGTATGTCCAGTGCTATCAGGTCACCCGGAACGTTATTATCAAGTGCAAGGAGGATATCATGCAATGAAACATTCATTTCTTTTAAAGCAGAATAATGACGGGCGTTGGTAATGATTATATCTTCAGTTTGAACCCTTCCTTGTAATACCATCTCTACGAGGTGATTTTTTAAATCATCGATATGCTCATTGACTTTTGCTGATATAAAGAGAACATCCTGATTATTACTGAACTCCTTGATGGATTGATGGTTGCTGATGAGGTCTGCTTTATTTGCCACCAATAAAAATTGCCGGCCATCCTGCTTTAGTTTCGAAGCAATAGATTGCAGTTCTTCTTCGGCAATTGTGTTTACATCAAACAAATACAAAACAATATCTGACTGCTCTATTTTTGCTAAACTCTTTTCTATTCCCATACTTTCAATGCTATCGCTGCTATGTTCACGAATACCTGCTGTGTCAACCAGACGGAATAAAATCCCGCCTATGTTGATCACTTCTTCAATGGTATCTCTGGTAGTGCCTGCAATCTCGCTGACGATCGCTCTGTTCTCGTTAAGAAGTGTATTTAATAAAGTTGACTTCCCGGCATTGGGTTTGCCAACAATAGCAACCTGTACGCCATTCTTTATAACGTTTCCTAATTTAAAAGATGATAAAAGTTCAGTGATTGTTTGATTAGCATTGATCACTAGTTGATACAACTGAGAACGGTCTGCGAACTCAACGTCTTCCTGACTAAAATCCAGTTCAAGCTCAATAAGAGCAGAGAATCGTATCAGTTGTTCCCGAAGATGCCCGAGTACCTGCGAGAATCCGCCACGAATATTTTGTAAGGCAGTTTTGTGCGATGCACCTGTATTGCTGGATATGAGGTCGGCTACCGCTTCAGCTTGTGTGAGGTCTAGCTTACCATATAGAAAAGCGCGCTGGGTAAACTCTCCCGGTTTTGCAATGCGGGCTCCTTTATTCAAACATGCTTCAATAACTTGCTGATGTATATATGGTGAACCGTGACATGATATCTCCACCACATCTTCCCCAGTGTATGATCTTGGGCCTTTAAAAAGAGCCACCACTACTTCATCTATTGTGTTATTATTTTCTTTCAGTAACCCAACATGTATGGTATGAGATAGCTGTTGAAGCAAGTCTTTAGAGGGAAATAACATATTTGCAATCTTAAAAGCCTCAGCTCCACTTAGCCGTATAACACCTATTGCGCCAATGCCAGGGGGCGTTGCCAGTGCAACAATCGTATCATCCCAGCCGGAAATCTTGCTCATTAAAAATTTTGTCAAAAATAGATTAATTATAAGTCAGGCAAATTCATAAACTATTTAACTGTATAGCAAAAAAAATCCCTTCCGAAGTGGAAGGGATTTTTACAATGAAGACCAAAGAACTTATTCAGCTTCTAACTTAAATGTAATAGGTTGTTTTTTGTAAGATTTAACCTTACGACCATTTTGCACGGCTGGTTCCCATTTACCGCTTTTTTTGATAACACGGATTGCTTCGTCTCTCAGTCCTCCGTTAGTTGGACCGCTCACAGCTTCAACATCACTAACGTTGCCATCTTTATCAACTATAAACTGAACCACTACAGTACCCTGTATTTCGTTTTCCTGAGCTTCCTGAGGATAACGGAACGTTTTGTTGAGGTAACGCATCCATGCACTCGATCCACCCGGATAACTGGATTCAATTTCAACTTTAGTGAATATCTCATCATAGTTAGTAAGGTCTTTCTTTGGAGCTTCAATTACACCCTTACCAGCATCACTAACCGGGGGAGCAACGATACCCTCATCCTTGATACCTTCCTGATTAATAGCACCAATTTTTGTGTCCTCAAGCTTTTCTACTTCCGGTGGTTTTTCATCTTCCTTTACCTCTTCGTCCTTAACAATTTTTGGAGGAGTAAATTTAGTGATCTCAACTTTAGGAGGTTCAGGCTTTGGCGGAGGAGGGGGTGGTGGTGGTTCTTCTTTCTTTTCTTCCTGCTTAATTTCCTGTAACTCTACATCCTGAACAACAACATCATTTGTTGAGCTATCGGAAATTTTATTAGCGAGCATATACCCACCAATAAGTAATAAGAGAATGACAATTGTGACAATTATTGCCCTTGTCATACGCTTATTATAGGTTTTACGTAGCTCATAAGCGCCATATTCTTTGTTACGACCCTCGAAAATGATATCGAGGATGTCGGCGCTCATAATTTTGTTAATTTCCATTGTTATGACTTTTTTAGTAAGCTTCGGGTTCGTTCAAATTCCACACAGAAGTTATACATTATTTTCCGGCACCTTCAGTGGCTGCAATTAACTTGTTCTCCACATCAAAGATATCAACCATTGCATAACGTTTCACATCATTAATGGTCATTTCATCGAGCGCATCTACAGCATTTTTATAAGTAGATTCAGGATCCGGCTTAATAACAATCATAAAATCAGCAGGAGGTGTTGATTTCTTTTTATTGATGATTACATCTCTCACCTCTTTAAAAGAAGCACTTTTGAAGTTAGAACCATCAGGAGCCAATTCTCCCTCGTAGTAATACACCCTATCATTTTTACCCAACAATAGTGTTAAAGCTCCTGAAGCCTTTAACTTGTTTTGCTCTTCCGGCTTCTCAGTATCTTGCGGAAGATACAGCCGCATCGCTGTAGGCTGACTCATGGTTGTGGTAAATATAAAAAACGTAATCAACAGAAAGCCAAGATCAACCATCGGTGTCAGGTCAACCCTTGTAGATTGTTTCTTGCTTTTCTTTACACCAGGGCCTTTTTTATGTCCTCCGCCCCCGCCAGTATTAATTTCTGCCATGATAATATATTTTAATTATAAACTATAAACTACCCTTTTAATCTACTGTTCTGTTTCTACTGCTGCGCCTGCTGCCTGATTCTTTCTGAATAATTCAGTTCCCGGAGGTACATTTTCAGGATTGGTGATCATCTGAAACTTCATTTCCTTAACGTTTTTGAAGGCCCTGATAACTCCCTGGAAAGAAGGATACTTGGAAGCATTATCGCCCTTAACCAGCCAGTTTACTTTTTTACCCTGAAATGCTGTCTGGGCTGCTCTCATCCAATCTATCAACTGATTGTTTGTACTATCCAGAACCGGTATACCTTCCTGTTTAAGCGTTTTAACCTGGTCTGAATTTAAAGCCAGATAAGACTTCAATTTGTTGAATGGAACTCCTACATAAGAAGCCGAACGCTTGAAACCATTCATTTCTGCAGGGCTCAAGCTGAGGCTTTTAGATTTACTAATTTCATCGATGATAGTTTGTTTCTCAGTTGTGTTTTCATCAGATACGGAGAAATAAACTTTTCCATCTTTGTCAATTGTAATTAAAACAGCATCTGTTTGGGGAGCGATCTTATTGGATACTGAATTAGGCGTTACCACTGCCAATGCTTCTGAAGGCTTGAACTTAGTTGTTAAAATAAAGAAGGATAATAAAAGAAATGCAACATCGCACATCGCGGTCATATCTACACTGGTGCTTTTCCGCGGAACTTTAACTTTTGGCATAATTTAAAATTTCGATTTGTATCTATGATTCAGAGGCCATCAAAATCCATAACCTTATTAAGTTAATGAATTATTTATACAAAGATGCAAAACTTTGTGTCAGCGTAAAACCACTTTCATCTATACCGTATGTTATAGCATCGATTCTTGTAGTAAACACGTTGTACATAATGATCGCTACTGCTGATGTACCGATACCGAGAGCCGTATTGTACAGTGCTTCAGAGATACCTCTTGAAAGTTCCCTTGCAGCATCACCACCACCTTCTTCACCTAGAGCGGAGAAAGAAGTAATCATCCCGATAACCGTACCTAACAAACCCAACAAGGTTGATACAGAAGCCAATGTTGAAAGAAACACGAGATTTTTTTCAAGCATAGGTAGTTCAAGTGCAGTCGCCTCTTCCACTTCTTTCTGAATAGAAGAAACTTTTTGTTCAGCATCAAGTTCAGTATCGGTCACCATTTCTTTATACTTACGCAGGCCGGCTTTCATTACATTTCCAACAGAACCTTTTTGACGATCGCATTCTGCCAAAGCAGCATCTACATTTTTATTTGCAAGATGGTATTGAACCTTACGAATGAATTCGGCAATGTTTCCTTTACCTGTTGCTTTACTGATGGTCATTAAACGTTCAATGGTAAAAGTGAGCACAATTAAAAAACAGCCTATTAATATAGGCACGATTATTCCACCTTCGTACATTCTTGCCAGACCACTTTTTGGTCCCTGATGTTTAGGCCAGAAGCCACCATGAGGATCAGGATTTGTAAAGTTGCCAGCGCTGCCCAGGCCGAGACGCCAGATAAGAAATCCTAGCAGGATGCATCCAACGGGAGCAATCCAAGCGATCGCATTACTGGATCTCTTTGGTTGTACAGAGGTAGCACCACTACTCTTAACATTCGCAATAGGTTTTGTGTCAGCCATGATGGTTTGTTTTAGTTTTTAAACAATTTTAAATTAATCGTGTAGATGTTTTTGCTCATACAATTCTAAGCAAAAAAATTTTTAAAAAATCAAATGAATAAAAATTAATTTTTATTAAAGCCGTAAAGCCAAAGGTTTTTAATAAAATTTATTTATTACGCAATTACCATTCCATCTGTTATAAACTGTTCAGATGGGCTGTTAAGTTAAAATAATTTTTCACTATTTCAATATACTTATAAATTATATTTTTAGTTGTTTTACTGTTGGCACTGCTGTGCTACTGTAATCTTTAATATTTTCATGAAATAAATCTGTTATAATGCTCTATGTTATAAATATAAAATCCGTCCTTGTTTTAAGCGTAACGCTTCTGTTTGTCACCATATCATTCTCTCAACCCAGGCGGCCTGCTCCCGGTCGTGACACTATTCCTGCATCAAATGCTACTGTTACACTGCCACCTTCAATGTTTAATCAGAACAGGTCTGGCCCCAGGCCTTACAGAGATATTATTACCAATAAAGCAATCAGTAGTAAAGGATTGTTCAAGGTTCACAAAGTAGAGGAGAAATGGTATCTTGAAATCGGTGACACCACTCTGGGAAGGGATATCCTGGTAGT
>CAXTDO010000459.1:0-5625 GCA_964242315.1 uncultured Flavihumibacter sp. | reverse complement strand
ACCTGGCGAAGCTCATTCGCTTCACTGGTTTCCAAAAAACTCACAGGTTTGAGGGAAGCGACTATCTGACATTAAGGTTGATAAGCTACGGCAATTCTGAGAGGTTGAAATTCAAAACCTGTGAGGTTTTTAGAAACCAGTGAAGCGAATGAGCTTCACCAGGTTGAGTCTAAACTTATAGGCATACCCTCTCCCGTCCACTATAAATATTAAACCGTTTATCTCTCAAAAATCCAATCAGTGTCACCCCACCCTCCTTAGCCATTTCAACAGCCAGACTGGAAGGCGCTCCTACAGCAGCTACTATCTTAATGCCGGCCATGATGGCTTTTTGCAGCAGTTCAAAGCTGGCTCTTCCGCTTAATAATAAGATTGATTTGTTTAATGGCAGTTCACTGTTTATTAAGGCCGTTCCTATTAATTTATCCAGCGCATTGTGCCTGCCGACATCTTCCCGAACCCTGACCAGGTTTCCTTCCAGGTCAAAAAGCGCAGCGGCATGCAAACCGCCGGTACTTTGAAAAATTAATTGCTGCTTCTTCAACCGGTCGTGCAGGCCATAAAACAATTGCGCTTTGAGACAGATGGTATCTTCCTCATTATTATAAACAGAAACAGTTTTTATCGCATCAATGCTCGACTTTCCGCAAACCCCGCAACTGGAGGTAGTATAAAAATTTCGTTCGGTTTTTTGAAGTTCAGGAACAACATCTTCCTGTAATGAAACTACTGCAATGTTTTCGCGGATTGGCGATACAGTAATAGATTCAACCTGACTGTAACTGCTGATGATGCCTTCTGTAAATAAAAATCCGGCAGATAATTCCTCATCATTACCCGGTGTTCGCATCGTTACTGATATGCTTTTTGTGCTTCTTCTGTTGTTAACAACGTATGATAGCTGCATCTCCAAAGGTTCCTCCACCGCAACAAAATCGTCTGCGTCTGTTAACTGATTACCTGCTACTTTTTTAACAGGCACCCGATTAGTAAAGGTTGTAATCATATTCAATATTAAAACAACATTGCCAATTTAGTTCTTTTACCTCATACCTCATACCCCAAACCCCATAACTGAATTTGACACTATCGTTTCAATATTTGGGATTATCGTGCAAAATGTCACTTCGTGCTACCCTTACATTTGGAAACATTATCTTAAAACAAATTATTATGAACATTACACTGGAACAAGCCGAAGCCGCCGTAAAAGCAGCCAGGGAAAAAGCAAAAGAAATTGATACCCTCATGAACATTGCAGTGGTGGATTCGGGGACCAACCTGATAGCCTTCGCGCATATGGATGATGCCTGGCTGGGATCCATTGACATTTCGCAGAAAAAAGCGCGAACGGCCCGGTACTTCAACATGGATACGGGAGAAATAGGCAAGCTTTCTCAGCCCGGCGGGCCTTTATATAACATCGAACACTCCAACAATGGCCTGATCACATTTCCCGGCGGCGTGTGCATCAAAGACGGTGAAGGAAACATCATCGGTGCTATCGGCGTCTCAGGAAGTACGGTAGGAAACGATCATACTGTTGCCGCTGCAGGGGCGGCTGCTGTCAAATAAATTTATTCATTTAAAAATCAACGATTATGTGTCAAAATCAAGGTGTAGCCTACATTAAACCCGGCGAAGTGGAAATTCATGAAATTGAATATCCAAAACTCTCGATCGGCAACCGGAAATGCAATCACGGTGTGATCCTTAAAATTGTATCCACCAACATCTGCGGAAGCGACCAGCACATGGTTCGTGGCCGCACCACAGCACCATCCGGACTGATATTAGGACATGAAATTACAGGACTCGTGATAGAAGCAGGTTCAGACGTTGAATTTATAAAAGTGGGCGACCTGGTTTCCGTTCCATTTAATATAGCCTGCGGAAGATGCAGGAACTGTAAAGAAGGGCGCACAGGCATCTGCCTGAATGTAAACCCATCACGTCCCGGGGCAGCTTATGGTTATGTGGATATGGGTGGCTGGGTTGGCGGACAGGCAGAATATGTAATGGTTCCCTATGCCGATTTTAATTTGTTAAAGTTTCCGGATAAGGACCAGGCCATGGCAAAAATTAAAGACCTGACTTTACTGTCTGATATCTTCCCCACAGGGTTTCATGGCGCGGTTACTGCCGGTGTTGGTCCGGGTTCGATCGTTTATGTAGCAGGCGCCGGTCCTGTTGGTCTCGCATGTGCGGCATCCTGTCATTTGTTAGGTGCAGCCGTAGTAATTGTAGGTGATATGATTACAGAAAGGCTGGAGCAGGCCAAAAGCTTTGGCTGTGAAACAATAGATCTCAGGAGTGAAACACCGTTGGAAGAAGCCATAGCAGCTATCATCGGTGTACCTGAAGTAGACAACTTTGTAGACTGCGTTGGTTTTGAAGCACGTGGCCACGGCTCAAATGCCGGAGTGGAACAACCTGCCACCGTACTTAACACCGCTATGACAATAACAAGGGCCGGCGGTGCCATCGGCATTCCGGGTTTATACGTTACCGGTGACCCCGGCGCTGCAGATGATGCTGCCAAGGAAGGAAGCCTGCGTATAAGAATTGGTCTAGGCTGGGCCAAATCACATTCTTTTTATACAGGTCAATGTCCTGTAATGAAATACCACCGGCAGTTGATGAACGCCATTTTGTTTGATAAGATCCAAATAGCAAAAGCGGTAAACGTTGAAGTGATCAGCCTGAAAGATGCACCAAGAGGCTATAAAGATTTTGATAAAGGCGCAGCTAAAAAGTTTGTTATTGATCCGCATGGAATGATAGCGAATTAATGATTAATTATTGATGATTAATGATTAATGGATAATTAGTAATGGTTAGTGATAATGGTTACAATTAATCATTAATCATTAACCATTAACAATTCAATGCTGATAGATGCTTACTTTATCAAAACAAAACCAGCCCAATAATAAGGTGCATACTTTTTACGCATTTCTTTTTGCGCTAGGATTAAGGCATCTTCAGGCGCTGCGCCATTGAGCCAGTTGCTATAAAAATATTTCATCAGTTCTGCCGTTTCTTTTGAAGGAACCTGCCACAGACTCATCAGTAACTTATTAATGCCTGCCATTTTGAAAGCTCTTTGCAAGCCAAAAATACCTTCATAATCGGCAATTTTTCCCAAACCTGTTTCACATGCACTCAACGTGATAAGGTTTACTTTGCTCAAATCCAGTTCACTGATTTCATAACCCGTCAATATACCATCATCTGTTGAGGGCAACGGTTCTTTTCCGGTCCATACCCGGTTAGCGCCTGAAAAAATAAGTCCGCAACGCAGCATCGGGTTAACATTCGTTATAAAGCTATTATTGAACTGGTATTCACGATGTGTTGTTGTGGCGGGTGAATAAAATCCATGCGAAGAAATATGTACCACCCCTTCAAAGCCGTTCATTAGTCGTTTAAAAAGATCTTCACTTGCCTTCTTCCCTTCGTATGTATGCAATGCTATGCGGTGTTGTTGAAAAATGGCTTTAATGCTGTTGAGCTCTGCTGTATTTATGGAAGGCCACGAGGCGTACGCGCCACCTTTTGTTTTGATAGTATTTATATTTCCAGGGATAAAAGAACCGTAGGATGGAGCAGCAGACAGATCCTGTTTAAGAGAGGCAGTATCCGTTTCATCGTAATTAATATTGCCCCACAAGCTTAACCTTGCCGGCCTGAATTTGTTTTTGTAAGCAAATAAATCTCTTATATTGAAAAGAGTGTACAAATTGAATGTATCCAACAGTATCCCTTTGCTGCCATTACTCATTGCATTAAATGAAATGTTGTTTGTGAGACCGGCAGGTGAATAAAAGATATCGGCTACATTATTTAGAAACGGCAGCATTGGCTTCCACAACAATTGATAAAGCTGTATATTTTCTTTCTTTACAATAGAATGCTTAAGTGTTACGTCAGGATAAATTTTATTAACCACGCCGGTGGTAGTCAGTTCCTCACCTTTCCCGTTACTCAGTAATTGCTTAAGCTGCAATTCGCTGCAAAGCACCACAAAATGTGGTATGGTATCTTTTGCGTTCAAAACAAACGCTCCATACATGATGCTGTCTTTGCCATTCATATAAATGGAATAGTTGAATCGTACAAACTCAATAACAGCTTCGTTGGGTTTTAAAAAGTTAACGATGTCTTTAACGGCGGGAGCCTGGTAGGGAAAAAGCCTTTCCTTTACAGGAGTATAAAGATTAAATTCTTTTTCAGCAGCGCCTGCCAGTTCTTCGAGGCTGTCTACATTAACTGTGCGGCGGTTGATATCCAGTGTGTATTGGTGGGCAAGAAGCTGTTTTAAAAACAGCCAGTTATTGAAAGTGGCTTTTAGCTGGTTGTTATTGCTGTTACTTACCGTTCTGATAACGGCATTTTGACTGAAAAGTACCAGTCCTTTCAATATAAGTTCGTTGCCGAAAGCATGTTGAACAAACGCTGTGGAGGCGTTTTTATACAGTGTTAGGAGTGTATATTGTAAGTCGAAATTTTTATAAAGTGTGTTTATAAAATTTATCTTTTCATCTTCAGACATACCCTCAAAATTTTGCCTGATAAAAGCTACGGTTTGCAGCGAGAAAGATTGCAGGCTGTCTGCGGCTTCTTCAAACCTTTTACTGGCTATCAGGAAAGAACAATACCCCTGATATAAATTATTGAGGATACGATAGTCGGGTTTACCCAGGCTGTACATCCTTTTAAAAAGTACGGAAAAAGAAGAATCCGCCTTTTGATAATTACCTGAAGCGTAGTATAATAGTGCCAGGTTACAGGCAATATGGTTATAACTGATGGTAAACAGACTATCCGGGTTATAACAGGCGTCAAGCGCTTTATTACAAAGTATTTCCGCCTGTTTAAAGTTTTTCTTTTCTGCCTGGAGGGCTGCACTGGAATTAAGTATCGTTGAATAAAGGTATTTGTTGCCCAGTTCCTCACTGACCGCGAGTGCCTTTGAGTAGTAACTTGCTGCACTATCGGTTAGGTTTTGGAACAAAAAGATATCAGCCTCGGTAGTAAGACTTACTGCATATTGCCGCATATACTCTTTTCCTGCATTACGAAAAAAAGTTTCCGACTTTTTAATCGCTTTGGACGCCTTGTCATATATACCCATCTTACTGTAAATACTCGCAAGGTTGTTGTATAAGGTAGCACACTGCATACTGCTTTCACCAAATACTTTCTTAGTTTTTTGCAGCACCTCCAGGTACAAATGTTCAGCATTGGCATATTTTCCCTGGTACTTATAAACATTAGCAGATTATTTGTTATAGCTCCATACGCCTCACTTGTATCTAATGGAATATCTTTAAAAATATTCCGGGCTATGGGCAGTAATTTTTCCGCTTCATTATAGGCGCCTATAATAGTATAAAGATTGGCGAGATTGTTTATAACTCCGCCGTAATCGGTTGAATGAACATCACCAATTTGCCGGTACGTTTCAACACTTTCAAGATACCAGTTCAAGGCCTGTTTGTAGTCGCCCCTTGTTTCATTGATCCATCCCATGTACTGGTCAGCAAACCGGGCAAAAGCATGACTGATTTTTCCGGAATCTTTTTCAATTATATTCCCGATTTTACGGGCATACACTAATGA
>CAXTDO010000458.1:0-5630 GCA_964242315.1 uncultured Flavihumibacter sp. | reverse complement strand
CTTATATGCATGTTGCCGGCAGCCTTATTTTGCGACCAGCAGATCTCCTGCATAGAAAGCTCGGGAGTAATCCATACACCCCCGCTTGACTCATAGGCAGGACCATTAAACATCCCGAAATCCATTCCAAGGCGTTTGGTTTCTTCGGCCGCATGCCTTACCATTTTCCACCAGGGCTCTGTCCATGAAATAATTTCCGGTGTGGGGCTCTTGTTTATTTTACCCGCCCAGGGGGTAGTAATATCGGCCAGGCTAAACATAGTGGTCCTGTTATAGCCGGCCTTCTTCAAAGCTTCCAGATCTTTGGTAATTCCTTCTTTGCTTAAGTTTGAACCCATCCACATCCATAAAACGCCTGGCTTTGCAGCTTCAGGAGGGTTTGCAAAAACCACAGCCGGATCACTGTTTTGTTCCGTGCTCGTTTGAATTTGCGCAGGTACAACGGCAGAAACAAGGCATGCAAAAAAGGCCAGTGTGGCTTTTGGAAAAAAGATACTCATATATTGCTTTATCAAATTTACATGCAAAAATTTAATACCCCGGGTTTTGCGCAAGGTTTGGATTCCTGTCTAATTCACTTTGTGAAAATGGAAACAAGTAGTGTTTGCCCGGGTTAAAGACCCTGGAAATGCCTGAAGGATCTACCACGGCAGGTATAACTGTTTCAGCGATTTTCCATCTTTTAATATCCCAGTACCTTAATCCTTCCATACCCAGTTCTACTATTCTTTCATTTCTGATGCGGGCTCTCATACCCGCCTTATCAAGACCCGCAGGTAATGGCGGCATGTTCACCGTTGGCCTTGCACGAATCATGTTAACCGCGTTGTAAACAGATTGATCCGGCCCTGTTGCCTCGTTCTTTGCTTCTGCATACATCAGTAATACCTGTGCATATCGAAACACAATGTAATCCTGGTCGCTTCTTGTTTCCCATGAATATGGCGCATTTTTCCAGTTTACATATTTTTCTATACTGTAAGAATTCGCCCAGCTCTCCCCATTATAAGGTGCACCGTTAACAATAACCTTATCATTAATATTACGCACATTGTATTTAAGCCTTGGGTCGCGATTGAGCTTATAGGATCGATTCCCCAGTCGGTTACAATGAATTCCTGTCCTTGTACACCCTGAAAAAAGCTGTTCAGGTCGAAATTTTTCCAAGATACATTTAAAGAGCCGCCATAATAGAATTTGGGATATGCGCCATCTATCACTACCCTGTCTTTCCCATCTATTATATTGTCTCCGTTTTGATCCTTAAAAATTTAAATCTCCCGGCTTTGGATTATAGGGTTGGGTGGGTGATTTACTGATTTCTTCCTGCGATTGAAAAATGCCGATCATTTCGGTAAGGTAATAAGAGTTCCGGGGGAGGCCTTCCTGAATGGTTGTTGTACTGCCGAAAGTCGGCGCTTTTACTTTAAGCACTTTATTCTTAAATCTCGTGAAATTAAAGCTCGCATTGTACGTAAATGCACCGATGTTATTTTTATGGCCCACTTCCAACTCATACCCTGTATTCTTCATTTTCGCATAATTCACAGCAGGTGAAGCAAGGCCGATGCTGGCCGGAATGTCAATAACGTACAGGATATCGTCTGTTACTTTATTAAAATAATCAGCAGTTAAAATGATCAAACCTTTTTTGGCGCTGATATCAATACCGACATCCGTAACGGTCGTTGTTTCCCATTTCAATGTTTTATCAGTTAACCTCGTTACTGCCGCACCCTGCTCCACGCTGTTTCCAAAAGCATACGCGTTGATGGCTAAAATATCCTGGTAAGGGTAGAGGCGGATATTTTGATTACCCAACTTCCCCCATGAAGCCCTGAACTTCAAATTGTCGAGCCATGTAATATTTTTCATAAAAGTTTCTTCCGACAATCGCCACCCGGCAGATAGGAAAGGGAACAATCCCCAGCGATGGTCTTCTGCTATCCTTGAAGAAGCGTCATATCTAAAATTGGCTTCCAGCAAATATTTTCCCCGGAAATCGTAATTCAAACGTCCGAAGGCCGACTGAAGCGCCCATTCCTCCGCAGAGCCGTTTAACATCTGCCCATTAGAAGCTCCTGCAACAATCTCCGTTAAACTACGTGTTGGAAAACTTACCCTGCGCCCTTCCAGGAAACGTTAGGTATTAGCCTCCTGGCTATAACCAATCAAGGCTTTTACGTCATGATCTTTTGCAATTTTCTTTGAATAGTTAAGGGTAGAATAGAAAGTTGTCAGGATGTTACGGCTATTATAATCCCTTACAGCTGTGGCATAAGGCGTTGCAGTAGCAGCCAGGGTGTTATCAGAATAAAAATAAGAAGGTATATTAACTTCATGATGCTTATCGAAATAGTCATCATAGTTCACTGCACCCTTTATGCCTAATACCAAATCTTTCGTAATGTTTATATCAACATTCGCTTGTCCCGTAAACGAATAAATTTTATGACGTATATCGCCGTAGCTGAGTGCCTGAAGAGGGTTCCTGTTGTGCCAGGCAGCATTATTATATCTCCATGTCCATCTTCCGCTTCCATCACTTAAGTAAGGTAAATAGTTAGGGCCGGCAGTGTAAGCAAGGAACATAAATTCGCTGCTCCCCATTACAGGTTCTACCCTGTCCTGATAATTGGAAAGTATGGTAGCGCCAAACGATACCACATTGTTCAGTTTTGAATTGATGCCCAGCATCATGTTATACCGCTCAAAATCGAATGCCTTATTGAGGCTGCCTGATCCAGGTATCCCAAAGAGAAATTGAAACTTGTCTTTTCATTTCCTCCGTTAAGCGATAGCGAATGATTTTGGGCACTGCCGTTGTTGATCATTTCGTCGAGCCAGTTAAAGTTGGGATATTTAATCTTGTCGGTTGCATTTCTAAATGCATCTATTTCCGTTTGTGTGAAGAAGTTTACGTCGTTGGCACGCTGATTGGCCTGGTTCCAATACGTCATAAAATCAGCGGAGTTGGTAACAAAGGTGGGCAATCGGGTGGGTTGATGTACCTGGTAGTTGCCTGTGTACTCAATATTCATAATGCCGCCCCTGCCTTTTTGGTAGTCACCAGTATCACCCCGTTGGCTGCCCTTGCTCCATAAATGGATGCTGAAGCAGCGTCTTTTAAAACAGATATAGATTCGATATCCTGGGGATTCAGTCCGTTTAAAGTACCCTGAACACCATTCACGAGTACCAACGGCGAACTGCCTGCGCTGATAAACGTTCCTAGTCCGCGAATGCGCAGGTTTGCGCCATCGGCGCCTGGCACTCCCGAACTTTGAACAACCTGCAGGCCAGCAATTTTACCCTGAAGAAGGTTTTCAACATTGGTAACAGGGTGCCTTGTTAATTCACTGCCGGAAACGGAGGATACGGAACCGGTAAGATTTACTTTTCTCTGCGTTCCGTAACCCACTACTATCACATCGTCTAATTGTAGCGAGGCAGACTGCAACCGGATATTGAGAGAAGAGCGATTGGCTACTTTTATTTCCTGGCTGCCGAAGCCTGCAGAAGTGATTACAAGTGTTGCATTACCGGGCGCATTAATGATAAAATTGCCATCAGCATCCGTTTGAGTGGTAGTTTGAGTTCCTTTTACCTGTACGCTTGCACCAGCTACTGCTGAGTCTCCCGAATAAACTTTACCGCTGACACTGCGCTGAGCCAAAAGAAAGGAAGAGAAAAGACGCCAAGCAACCAAAGTTTTGGGTTTTTAAAGGTAGGCTGTTCTAAAACGGAGATAGTTCTTCGTACGGTTTTTAACTACTAAACGAACACTGACCTATAAGGATTAAATGGTTGAGTCTTACAATGCGAGATCAACCTTATAGGTCTAAACGCAGTGTCTAACCGATTGTAAGTTGTTGAATTTAAAGTTGTTTGTTCAACTGTATGCTAGTTCGCGCATTTAGACCTATAAGGTTGATCTTGCATTGTAAGACCTAACCAGGTATTATTCATGCGGATTTATCCGGGTACAGCCAGCATTCAAAATAGACAAACCCCAATTTTCATTGTCTTCGCTTAAAAGCAGGTATTTATAGCAATTCAACATATTCTAAAATTATGTAAACGTATTATTGCTTCTCGTATCCCGATACATCAAATCCATATTCTAATAAGCTGTTCTCAAATTACATAAAAATACTTTAGGCTTCTCCTCTTTGTTCAAGCCTTGACTACTCCCGTATTTGTCTGTGGCTTACATCATTTAACTCAAAGAACAGAAAAGAAGGAATTACAGTTGGCATGATTTAAAAGCCATTCTACGTTTTTGAAACTTATAGTATTAGACGTATGTATAAAAAAATTAAGCTGAAGATGAAAATAAAATGCAAGAGCATTGAGTTAGCCAGAGGACCAAAAAGCGAACTACTAACAGTGTATTGTCAATATGACGTGGGCTTAAAAAGCTTTGTTTTGAACTCGTTGTCTTTCAATGTAGCCTTATATCAGCTTAAAATTATCAATATCGCTCACTTCACACCCCATATTACTTCTTCTTATATTCCGCATTCAATCCCTTCACCAAATCAGGAGTGATGTTACAGGTGGTATCTCTTAAAAAAATAAAATCCGGCTCATAGGATAATATGTAGGAGTAGTTCTTATCCTTATTGTAATTCTTTAAGTAATCTTCTATCTTCTTTTTGATGTCCTTTTTAAATTCCATAGACTGTTTGCCAAAGCTCTCTTCCAGACTTTGTTTGCGAACCTGGTAAGCCTGTTGCAACTGCGCGTTTTCACGTTGTGCTGCATCCGCTTCCGCCTGCGACATGGCGGCGCCCTTCTTCTGCCATTCGTTTACCTTTCTCTGGTATTCTTTTTCCATACCGGACAGTTCGGTATTCATCACGCGCTCTTTTTCTTTTAAATGATTTAGTGCATCTTTAAAATAATCATAGTTGGCCTGTAAAGAATCCATTTCAAAATATCCGATTTTGGAAGAAGGTATACCAGCAGTTGCAGGAGCCGTAACAACACTTCTGCCACTCACAGGCACCTCGGTAAGTGCAGGTTTGCCCTTACCCTCGAAATGCAGGTAAAACAAAACACCTACCAGAATAAGTAACAACACATTTAATGCAATCGAGAGTTGCTTCATGAATTATTTTTTTGCAAGATAAAATACAGATGAATAGCAAACCAATAGAAGTAATGAATTTGGCAACTATTTAACCCTATGTCAGGTATGAGGTTTGGGGTATGAGGTATGGGGTAAAAAAAAGCAGGAAGTTTGTACTCCCTACTTTTTTTGTAACTTAATTAGCCCGTTTCAACCTCATACCTCATACCTGACACCTATTCATCATCGTCAAAGCTCATTGCTTCGCGGGTTGTTTGTAGCAATTCATATTCTTCCTTGCTTCCTACGATCATGTTGTCAAAATCCCTTAAACCGGTACCGGCAGGGATCGGATGACCCGTGATTACGTTTTCTTTCAATCCAAGCATTTCATCTGTCTTACCCTGGATGGCGGCAGAACTCAGTACTTTGGTGGTTTCCTGGAACGATGCGGCTGAAATCCAGCTTTGTGTTCCGAGGGAAGCCTTGGTGATCCCTAACAGCAACGGTTGTGATGTTGCGGCGTTGGCATCACGGAATTCGGCAAGCTTACGGT
>CAXTDO010000457.1:0-5636 GCA_964242315.1 uncultured Flavihumibacter sp. | reverse complement strand
GCAAACAGGATGTGGAAAAATTAACCAAGGCGCCTATATTAGGCGAGATTGGCCATTCTGAAGGCAACGAAACGCTTGTTGTTACGAAGAACAACCGCCAATTCATCTCTGAACAATTCCGCATCATCCGTACCAATCTTCAATATATACTGCATAAAACGGAGAAGCCGGTTTTGCTGGTTACCTCTTCCTTCAGCGGAGAGGGTAAATCATTTGTGAGTACCAATATCGGATCGGTAATGGCGCTTACCGGGAAAAAAACGGTGATCCTGGAGTTTGATATCCGTAAGCCCAAAATCATCGCCGGACTGGATCTGAAAGGGAAAGAAGGAATTACCAACTTCATTGTAGGTAACGCCACTATAGAGCAGATAATCATTCCGGTAACACAGGTAGAAAATTTATTTGTAATTCCCTGTGGTCCAATTCCCCCTAATCCTGCTGAGTTATTACTGGATAATAAAGTGAAGCAGTTGTTCGATTATTTAAAAGAAAAATTTGATACGATAATCATTGACTCTGCACCGCTTGGGCTGGTGAGTGATGCGGTTATCTTAAGCACTTATGCGAATGCCACGCTTTACATCATGCGTCAGGACTATACTTTAAAAAAGCAGTTGTCTCTGGTGGATGATCTTTATAAGAACGATAAGCTACCCAAGATTTCTCTTCTGTTGAATGATGTGAAGGTAAGCAGGTCCTATGGTGGTTACTATGGTGGCTCTGGCTACGGCTATGGTTATGGTTATGGTTATGGCCGCAAGCGTGGAGCTGAATATTTTGAAGAAGAAAAAAAGAAGCAGCGCGGAACATTATCAGCTATTAAAAGAGTTTTTGGAAAAAAATGAGTGTTGCCCGAAAAGATAGTTCTTACTTCGCTCACGCTACTGCCGTTATCGACGAGTACTGTACAATAGGAAGGGGAACCAAGATCTGGCATTTTTCACATATAATGCATGGTGTTACTATCGGAAGCGATTGTATCATAGGCCAGAACGTTTTTATAGCGCCCGGAGTTACACTGGGTAACAATGTTAAGGTACAGAATAACGTATCGATATATACCGGCGTAAGCTGTGAAGATTATGTGTTCCTCGGGCCCAGCATGGTTTTTATGAATGTCATTAATCCCAGAAGTGCCATAGAGAGAAAAGATCAGTACCGGCTTACGGTGGTGAGAAAAGGGGCGAGTATAGGAGCAAATGCTACCATTGTTTGCGGTAACAATATTGGTGCATACGCCATGATAGGCGCCGGCGCTGTTGTAACTAAAGAAGTAAAACCTTATGCGCTTCTTGTTGGAAATCCTGCAAGGCAATCAGGTTGGGTTAGCGAGTACGGTCATAAGTTATATTTTAATGAAGAAGGCCTGGCAGAATGTTCCGAAAGCAGCCAGACTTATTTGTTAAGAGATAGCCAGGTACAAAGGCTGTTGCTTACTTCATAACAGTTATCAGCTATCAGCCGTCAGCTATCAGGAGGAAAGCTTACCGGGCTTTAATCTCCTGACAACTGTTAGCTAAGTTTTAATCCGCAAAAGAGCATCGGGTTGCAGTTGCCAATAAAAGAAGTAATCCCTGGATATGGAAACTAATCAGCATTATTGGGATCTGGAAATAAAGCCTCAGAATAGTCTCTTCCATCTTCATTTAAAGGATGTGTGGAATTACCGTGACTTACTATGGTTACTGGTAAGGCGCGATTTTGTTTCCTTTTATAAGCAAACCGTATTCGGGCCTTTATGGTTTTTCATTCAGCCAATATTTACCACTTTTATATTTACCATTATCTTTTCAAGACTGGCGCATATAAGTACCGAAGGGGCGCCACCGGCGTTGTTTTATTTGTCAGGTACTGTTGCCTGGAGTTATTTTTCAGAGTGTTTAACAAAAACAAGCGGTGTACTGAGAGATAACTCGGGAATATTCGGAAAGGTATATTTCCCAAGGCTTATCATGCCGCTTAGTATTGTAATTTCAAACCTGGTAAAGTTCAGTGTGCAGTTTTTATTGTTCCTGATAATGATGGCCTGGTATTCTTTTAAGGGTCAGCAGGTTCATCCCAACGGTTACATTTTTTTATTTCCGCTTATTATAGTTCTGATGGCCATGATAGGCTTAGGAATCGGGCTGATAGTTACTGCGATGACTGTTAAGTACCGCGATCTCGCCTTTTTGGTTTCTTTTGGTGTGCAATTATTAATGTATGCCACACCAGTTATTTATCCTTTATCATTTGTGCCTGAAAAATATAAATTCATCATCGCATTAAATCCTTTAGCCGCGCTGATAGAAACCTTCCGTCATGGTTTTTTAGGCACCGGGCAGTTTTATGCAGGAGCTTTTATGTACAGCTTTATTGCATCCATTATCTTATTCATTACGGGACTGATAGTTTTTAATAAAGTGGAGAAAAATTTTGTGGATACGGTGTAAATTTTAAGCTTATCGGTTCTGTTATTGTGCTATCAGCCATCAGGAGATCAAAGCAAGCCTAATGCGTTTTCCTACTCATAACTGATGGCTGATACCTGATAGCAAAAGCGTCAATTTGGAGTTAAGCATCGTAATACCAACACTCAACCGGTCTGCTTTATTAAAAAGAACCTTGCAGAGTATAATCGACCAGCAGGTGGCAAACCGGTCATATGAGATAATAGTGGTTGATAACGGCTCTACAGACGACACAAAAGAAGCCTGCAGATATTTTGAGAAACGTATAACAAACTTCGTTTATTGTTATGATGATGAGCCCGGGCAACTAACGGGAAGGCATAAAGGCACTGAACTTTCAAAAGCCGGCATCATATCTTTTATTGATGATGATGTGGAGCTCAATCCCAATTGGATAAATTCTGTTATACAGCTTTTTAAAGATCATGAATCCGTTTCAATAATCGGAGGCCCGTGTTTACCCAGATACCAGTGTTATCCACCTTCATGGGTAAGTTATTTCTGGCAACCAACTCCTTATGGGGGCAGCATGTGTTTACCTTTAAGCCTGATTGACATCGGTTGCGATAATAAGCAAATAGCTCCTTTGTATGTGTTCGGTTTAAATTATAGCATAAGGAAAAAGGTGTTGCTACAATTGGGTGGTTTTCACCCGGACTGTATTCCTGCACACCTGCAGAAATACCAGGGTGATGGAGAAACCGGCTTATCGCTACGGGCACAGAACCATCACGTTGAAGCATTATATGCAGCTTCGGTATTTTTATACCATCATGTGCCTGCAGAAAGACTTACAACGGCATACTTTGAAAAATGGTTTTATTATAATGGGATATGCCAGTCGTTCACTGATCTCCGTTCTGAAAATAAATTATACTCCGTTAATAAAGAACAGGATTCATTAAAAGGGCTGATTAAAAAAGTTGCCGGCAAAACGGGCACTATCTTTAGAAAAGTTGCACAAAAAAAAAGCAGGCTGCCGGATAGCATTTCTGTACTTCAGGCATCTTTCGTAAACATGTATAATGAGGGATACCGTTTTCATCAGCATTCTTTTAAAACAGATAAAAGCGTAAAAGACTGGGTATTAAAAAAAGATTACTGGAATTACAAACTACCTGGCAGACATTAAATAATTATTACCATTTAAAAGAATTTACATAAATTGTACGCTTCGTAAACACTGAATTGCCTTTACACCATACAAACAGTTTAAATCGGCCTTATCCTTTGTTGAAATAAAGTAATTAATTAATTGCTTTTGCTCATCTATTTTTATGATAAAAAGATAAGACCTACTTAACTATTATTAACAGGAAATAAAGGCTTCATGATTGAAAACATTGTATGTAATGCCACTTTGATGGCAATTATTATCAGGGCAGGGTTTAAACAAAATGGAATAACATTTTTCACGCCAGGTGAATTTTCTCAACAGCTTGGATATATGAATCGCCCAAAGGGATATGTCATAGACATCTTGAAAGAAAAGTTTTATACACACAGGAAGTACTGCTTATAAGGTCGGGCATGGTGCGTGTGGATTTTTATGATGATGAACAAAACTACCAGGAAAGCCGTTCGCTTTATGAAGGAGATGTAATACTTCTGGCATCCGGCGGACATGGATTTGAAGTAATGGAAGATGCCGAAATAATAGAAATCAAACAGGGGCCTTACAGTAGTGAGAATGATAAAGTAAGGTTCGGTAATGTTAAAAAAAACCTGGTGATAGAAAACTAGTGACTTCGAACTTTAAGCTATACAGCGCATATTACGACTTGCTTTACCAGGATAAGGACTACAAATCCGAAGCGGCATACGTTCACTATCATTTAAGGAAATTACTTTCTGAAGCTAAAAAATTACTGGAACTTGGAAGCGGCACAGGAAATCATGCCCGTTATTTATCTGAATACGGATACGAAATTACCGGTGTTGAAAGAAGCGAAGAAATGATAGCCCTGGCGAAACAAAAAGCAATTACAGATTTTCATCCCGTGTTGTCGGATATAACAAATTTCAACTTTACATACCAGTTTAATGCAGCCGTTTCGTTGTTTCACAGCATGTGCTATTTAACAACAAATGAACAATTGCTAACGTCGTTTAAAAACGTTTCCCGGCACCTGAAAGCAGGGGGCATATTTGCGTTTGATTGCTGGTATGGGCCTGCAGTGCTTCATCATTTGCCTATAGACAGAACCAAATATCAGCAAAACGAATTCCTGGAAGTTCGCAGGCAGGCGCAAACAACCATGCATATCAATAAAAACATTGCAGAAGTAAACTACGAAATGGTAGTAAGGGATAAAGGCAATGGCAGGCATGAAACTATTATAGAAAAGCATCCTATGCGTTATTTCAGCATGCCGGAGATTGAATTTATAGCCCATCAGACTGGATTCAACCTAATTGCATTTGAAGAATTTTTAACGGGCAATGAGCCAACACTCGAAAGCTGGAATGTTTTTGTGATACTGCAGAAAACAGAGAATGTATAAGGTAATTAAAAGGAAACAAAAGTCGTTAATCTTCCCAAAAAGGCCTGAAGGGCCGGCATATCTCAGCGATGGGCAACGCCCATCAACAATAAGTGGTTACAACAAAGGCCTGAAAGGCTGGCATATTGACCGTTGATAATCATCACTTGTTAGTATGCCGCCCCGGCGGGGCTTTGGTGTCCGTGCCTGTAATCGATGGGCGTTGCCCATCGCTAAGATATTTCGGCCTTTCAGGCCTTTTTGGTCAGCCCATATACCCAAATGAGAATGTATGCCGTAGGTACACAATTATCGTTGCTGCATCCAAATGAACACTGAAAATTTTACATTGCCCGATCATACCCGATCCGTACAATTAATCATTAACCACTAACCATTAAGGTTGATACCCGTTAACATTCCTTCTTTAAAGGGCAATGAATGGAAATATCTGAAGGAATGCATCGACACCGGATGGATATCTTCGGAAGGGCCGTTTGTAAAAAAATTTGAAACACAGTTCAGTCATTACATCGGCAGGCAGTTTGGTATTGCCGTTGCTAACGGTTCAGGCGCCCTCGATATTGCCGTACAGGCACTGAATATCACTACCGGTGATGAAGTGATCATGCCGGCATTTACAATCATCTCTCCGGCATTTTCGGTTGTGCGTGCCGGTGGCATTCCTGTACTGGTAGAC
>CAXTDO010000456.1:0-5642 GCA_964242315.1 uncultured Flavihumibacter sp. | reverse complement strand
ACAGGTACGGCTAACTTTAGCGCCTTGCTTCACATCTACCTGGTCGCCCATTAACACCACACCATCATTGTCTTCTTCCAGGTTCAGTGCAATTGCTCTTACGCCGTTTTCAAACTCTACCAGTTCACCCGAACGTACGTTGTTCAACCCGTAAATACGGGCAATACCATCACCCACCTGAAGTACCGTACCTACTTCTTCCAAATTAGCACCCACATCAAAATTGCTTAACTGCTGACGCAGTATAGCTGATATTTCATCTGGTTTAATTTCCGCCATGGTTTATCGTTTTTAGATTTCTTGCTAAATTATAGCTGTAAAGAGCTCCTGCTCTAATATTTATTTTAAAATTTATCGGTTCAAAAACCACTATCTTATTTTCTGGATATAACTATTATCCATAAACTGTTTTTTAATATCCTTAAGATCTCTCAGGATGCTGGCATCTACCAAAGTATTATTGAATTCCAGCACAAATCCACCTATTAAATCTTCGTTTACTACAGCTTCCATTTCGATATGCTGTAAAGAAGTGGTGGAAGTAAATTTATCAACGATGCTTTGTTTCAGTTCTTCGCTTACCGGTTGTGCAGTGGTTAGCTTTACCTTATGAATACCTTTGATGGCATTATACATATCAATAAAGGCATTTACAATTTCAGGCAGCGTTTCTTCCCTGCCTTTTTTTACCATCAGTTCGTTAAATGATGCCGTAAGAACGCTTACTTTATCTTTGGTCACTACATCCAGTATCTTTTGTTTTTTTTCTCCTTTAATAATAGGACTTTTCAACAGGCTTACAAACTCGCGGCTCGATTTGCAGATACTTTGCAAATACAACATGTCTTTATAAACAACATCCAACTGGTCTTTCTCAACAGCCAGATCAATAATAGACTTTGCGTACCTTCCTGCTAAACGTGGATTCTGCATTTTTTTGGTTTAAGTAGTTGAATTGATAACAGGTTGTAACAATTACATTCAACTTAATTCAGCTTTACATTCTCTGACAACTGGGTGATGTATTTTTCCTGCTCACCTTTATCACTTAATTCGCGGCGCAGGATTTTTTCAGACACTTCAATAACGAGGTTGCCTACCTGGTTTTTAACATCAATCAGCGCCGCCATTTTTTGCTGTTCAATAGCAGCGTGGGCATTAGCAATAATGCGGTCGTATTCCACCTTTGCTCTTTCTTTGGCGTCCACCACCATTTTATCAGAAATGTCTTTTGCATCTTTGATCATGCCGGCTCTTTCTTCGCGTGCTTTAACCAGCAGCGCTTCGTTTTCACTTTTTAACTGCACCATTTCAGCTCTAACCTTTGCAGCAGTTGATAATGAATCGGCAATGGTATTTTCTCTTTCTTTTAAGGAGTTTAAGATTGGCTTCCAGGCGTATTTTTTCAAAATATAAAATACAATGAGGAAAGACAACAGTGTCCAGATTATTAATCCAAACGAGGGGGTTAACAGATCCATGATATATATTTAAACTATTAACTGATAAATGTAGTAAGATTACTGCACCCGCCGCCCTGTGCTTTGCGTGCAGTAATAAATGTGTGTTACACGAACATTGCAAGGATACCCGCGATAACCCCGAACAAAGCCACCCCTTCAATAAGGGCCGCTGCCAGGATCATGTTAGCGCGAATATCGTTGATAGCCTCAGGCTGACGTGCGATAGATTCCACCGCGCCTTTACCTATCTGACCGATACCGATACCGGCGCCTACGGCTGCCAGTCCTGCACCAATTGCTCCACCTGCATTAGCCCAGGGAGTCGTGCTTAACAATACTAGTAAATCCATAATTGTGTATTTATACTGTTTAGAAAGAACTCGTTTAAAACTATATTACTACGGCATCATCATAATTACCGGCATGATGCGCGTGAGGGTCTTCTTCAGGATGTGCATGTGTATCTTCAATAGCCTGCCCGATGAATACGGCTGATAAATTCGCAAAGATGAAAGCCTGGATAAAAGCAACCAGTATCTCAATAAAATAGATAAAAACAGAAAACCCTACAGAAATAGGTGAAAAAGCCCATCCAACACCCTTATTCAATGAGCCGAAAATAAATATCAGCGAAACAAGGCATATAATAATAATATGGCCTGCAAGCATATTCGCAAAAAGACGGATCATCAATGCAAAAGGCTTTGTAAAAATACTCAATACTTCCACCAGTATCAGTATCGGTTTAACACCCACAGGAACAGGAGGATTAATAATATGTCCCCAATAATGTTTGTTAGCGCTGAAAATAATGATAAGGAAAGAGATCAACGATAACACCATGGTGAAAGCTATGTTCCCGGTAACATTGGCAGAACCCGGTATCAATCCAAAAATGTTGTTAATCAATATAAAAAAGAATACAGTTAACAAATAAGGCAGAAATTTCTGGTATTTTGGTCCCAAATTAGGCTTGGCCACTTCATCTCTTACAAATTCAATCACCACTTCAATAGCAGTCTGAGCGCCGGAGGGAGCTTTGCTGGTACCAGTACCCTTTTTATACTTGGAAGCAATGCTAAGCATCAGCCAGACAAAAACTATCAAAGCCAGCAGCATTTGAACTACGTTACGGGTAAGTGAAACATCATACACTTTTACAGCAGGGTCTGTAGGGATGATCTTGCCATCTACCAGTTTGTAACCATCTACTTCTTCGCCATGATGAAAGGCGGAAGACATAAAAGTAGAAAAACCTTTTTGAGGGGAGTATAAAATAACAGGGAGAGGAATGGAAGCTTCATGTTCTTTGCCATCGCTTCCTTCGTATGACAAAAAATGGAATTCATGGGCATCTTTAACGTGACCGAAAATAACTTCGTTTGCATCAAATCCTTTTTTCTCTACCGCTTCTTTAAGATCAGCTTGTTCTACATGATCCTGGTTATTTTCCTGAGCCGACGCATTAAAACTAAATAACATACCTAGGCTTAAAACCGCTACCAGTAATGATTTAACGCTGTTTCCAGTCATAACCGCTTGTTAATTTGCCGCAAAGATAAGGACGGACGCCTTAAAAAAAGAAAATTCAGCGATAATTGGTTAAAAAGCTGTCAGCCGTCAGCTATCAGGAGGAATGATGGCAGCATAAGCTGCTCCTTATATATTTATGACTATAGATTGGTAAAATGTAACATCGCTTGTTCTGCTGATAGCTGACAGCCATTCTTATGCGATCACCTTTTGTTTTTCAAACTGCATCTGATGCAACTGGTAATAAAAAGCGCCTTTCTCCATCAACTCTTCGTGACTTCCTATTTCCTTTATTTCACCTTTATCCAACACAATGATCTTGTTTGCCTTCCGGATGGTAGACAGCCGGTGCGCTATAACAATGGAAGTTCTTCCGGTTATCAACGTATCGATCGCATGTTGAATAAGCAATTCTGACTCCGTATCAACCGAAGAAGTGGCTTCATCCAGGATAAGGATGGAAGGATTGTATAATAAAGCCCTGATAAATGATAGCAACTGCCGTTGGCCCATTGACAGGCTGTTGCCTCTCTCCATTACATTAAAATCGTAACCGCCGGGAAGTTCCATGATAAAGTCATGCATCCCGATCATTTTCGCAGCCTCAATCACTTTTTCACGGCTGATATCCGGATTTCTCAGTGTGATATTGTCCAGGACGGAACCCGAAAACAAAAAAACATCCTGAAGCACCACTCCTATTTTACTGCGCAGTGATTCCAGTTTAAATTCCTCGATCTTTGCGTCATCAATCCGGATAGCGCCCTTTTGAATGTGGTACATTCTGTTTATCAAACTTACAATAGAGGTTTTGCCGCTGCCTGTGTGTCCCACTATAGCCACTGTTTCACCGGCTTCTACCTTAAATGATACATCTTTTAAAACATACCTTTCCTCAACATAAGCAAACCACACTTTATCAAATTCAATCTTCCCTTTTAAAACAGCAGGAGCATATTTCCCTTCAGATTTCAAATAATCGTCATTGTCAAGCACTTTAAAAACCCTTTCGCTGGCTATCATGCCCATTTGCAATACATTAAATTTGTCTGCAATTACCCTCAACGGACGGGAGATCAGGTTGATTAATAAAATAAAGGAAATAATTTTCCCGGTCAGGTCTACTGCCTCTGCCTGGGGCAAACCCAACGCCTGGCTGGCGGCCCACCATACTAATAAGCCGGTAGCTACTGCCAAAACTATTTCTACAATCGGAAAGAAAACGGAGTAGGCAAATATGGCTTTAATATTTGCATTTCGATGTTCCCTGTTGATCTTTTTAAATTTATCAGATTCTCTTTCCTCTGCCGAAAATGCCTGTACTACCGCCATACCGGTAATATGTTCCTGCACAAAGGCATTTAATTGCGCCACAGCGTTACGAACACGGATAAAAGATTTATTAACGCTTTCTTTAAAAATATAAGTTGCCACAAAAAGAAAAGGGAAAGGACTTAAACTGATAAGCGCTAAACGCCAGTCGATCCAGAACATACATACCAGGATGGCAATTATGGAAAGAACATCGGCGATGATCGGCACCAGTCCGTCGGCAAAAATATCGTTGATGGATTCTATATCATTAATAGTTCGGGTGGTTAAGGTGCCAATAGGAGTTTTATCGAACTGTGAGAGGTTTAGCCCCAGTACTTTATCATACACTTTTACCCGAAGATCCTTTACTACTGCCTGTCCCAGCCATGCGGTAACATAACCAAAATAAAAACGGATAATTGTTTCTGCAATAAGTAGTACAATCTGCCAGATAGTGATCACTACAATCATTTGCAGGAAAGGGTTGCTTGCATCACCTGGTGCAGCTTCACCTCCTTTAATATATTTATTGATGGTTATCTGTACTAAATAGGGGCGTATCGGAGAAAGAACCGCCAGCACAATCGCCATGATCAAAGAAATATAAAACCTGTTTTTGTAGGGAGCGGTAAAAGTAAAAACCCTTCGAAGCAATGAAAAATTAAATATTTTCCTGGCCGGTAATTCAACTGACATAGAGAGCAAAGGTAATTATTAATGATTAATGGTTAATGATTAACGGATAGCTGTTGTAAATGATTAATTATTAATGGATAGCTGTTGTATCAAAAAAGAAAGTATTATGTAACCGATAGGTAATGATTAATGGTTAATGATTAACGGATAGCTGTTGTATTCAAAAAAGAAAGTTTAATAGTAAAACTAAAAAAACAGGCACTTACCGTTAATAATTAATCATTAACCATTAATCATTCTTCTTCTAACGCCTTCCTGTACGCTTTAATAAATATAGCTCCCAGGTTTTTATATGGAGGGATGTAATCGTCAAACATTTCTTTTTGCTCCCCTTTGAACTGTTTGCTTAACTCGCGCCACATGGAGATCCAGTCTATACTCCTTCCGTTGCGGATGGTAGTGTTGATCGCTTGTAAAATGGGTTCATTCACTGTTCTGGTACCTACCTGTTTGGAAGAAATGATGTGAGCGTCGTTACTGATATTCAGCACTTCGTTGAGGTTGTTATATCCGCCACATGAGCCCAGTACTACAATTCTTGCGCTGGGTTGAATCTGCTCAAGCGAGTATTTAACATGAGAACTGTGTCCGCGGTGAATAAAGATGGCTCGTTTGAGATTGTGGTCAGCTAAATAG
>CAXTDO010000455.1:0-5645 GCA_964242315.1 uncultured Flavihumibacter sp. | reverse complement strand
GGCGATTGATATTTCAGGAAAATGGAATAGGAAGGTAGAAACCTCCGCGGGCAACGGCTCACCCGTTTTTGTTTTAAAGCAATCGGGAGAAACGATTACCGGCACCTATACCGGTCAACTGGGTGAAGCACCTGTAAAAGGCACGCTAAAAGATAAAGAAATAAAGCTTGAGTTTAAAGCTAACGACATTGCCATAGTATATACCGGAACGGTTGATGGCAATACGATGAAAGGAAAAGCAGTCTTTGGCGATATGGGTGAAGGCACTTTTTCCGGCTCGAAAGAAAGTAAATGAATTGTCTGAACTGTGATTAAGCTGATTAAATGATTAACTATAATTAATATAGACTTCACCATAGTTTTCAAAAAATCATTTAATCACAGTTCAAAATAATTGTCTGAACTGTGATTAAGCTGATTAAATGATTAACTATGATTAATATAGACTTCACCATAGTTTTCAAAAAATCATTTAATCACAGTTCAAAATAATTCTATCACTTGGATACATTCACCACTTCCCCAGGCATGATCAACGACTCCCAGCCTGCCAGGTCGGCGGGCTTAACGTTAGCTTTATAACCGCTGAAATTAAACATGGTGGGTTTATAGGGACCAACAAAATCAATATTACTACCTGGCTTTATTTTGTTCTCCATTCCCATAGCCCAGAAAGCAGCGTTGATTACCATGCGGCGAAATCCGTCACTTAACAAATCCTGCGACGCGCCATGGGTGGTGGTAAACGCACGTCCGGTTTTGCCGGAAGGTAGTTTGTAATTACGCACCCAGGCCACAGGAAGCATTTCTTTTGAAGTGTCTGGCTCGGCATCGGGTGTCATTCCGTTAAGTATCTTTCCCCGCGCTAAAATAGTAGCGCCTGTTGTTTCAGGATATGCTTTATAGCCACCACTTTGCGCCCATGCGTCTTTAACACCACGCATGATCGGGTGATTCTTTTGTGCATCTTCAATTATCAATTTAGACGCCTGCTTGTGATTGGTTCCGTAATGCCCCACCCAGGTCTCGCCCAGAACCAGTTCGCCAAATCCATCCTTCCATGCTGTCATCGGTCCTTTGTATTCAAAGTCGTAGTGTGCCCATTTTGGCTGGCCTTTTATATTGAAAGCATGTGTTGCGGTTCTGAATCCCATTACCGGACCGCCACGTTTCAGGTAATTATCAATATGCTGCATTTCTTCATCGGGGAAGTTGGCAAACCTGGTGAAGATGACCATCAGATCGGCATCATCCAGCACATCCAGTCCTTTTATATTTGAACTGCCCGGCAGTATGTTCCCGTTATCGTCTAGCGCCCACACTACGGTGCAGGTAAACCCATATCTTTTGGCAAGAATGCGTGCCAGGGCCGGAAGCGATTCTTCAGACCTGTACTCATGGTCTGATGAAATAAATACTATTTTTTTTCCAACACCGGGACCGCTATTGCCCTTATACACAACCCTGTACTTGCCAGATTCATCATCAATCGCGATGTGATTGCCTTTGTTAAAGCTCTGGCCTCTTGTCTGTGTGTTGCCGTTTCTGACAGCATGATTCATGGAGCCGATAGTAAAAAACATGCTTAACACCAGCAGGCTTTGGAAAAGACTTGACATATTAATTCAAAATTTTAAATGAATGTTACAGTTCGTTTCAAGTAGAGCCTTCGTCACGGCAGCTTCTTAATAAAAATATCTTTATAGTAAACCTTTGCTTTACCACCGCCATGAATCTGCAAAGCTATCAATCCTTCCTGAGGAATGGATTTATCAGCCTCGGTATAGTTCACCGTTTGACGGCCATTTAAAATGATGCGTATATTTTTATTTTTGCAGATAACCTCGTAATCGTTCCAGTCGTTCACTCTTAAAATCTGACTTACTGCAACGGAATCAGGTTTTTCCAGTGTTTTATTTCTCCTGCTTTCGTCGTACAGGCTGGCCCAGTAACCATTGCCAAGATCAGCCTGGTAGCCGGTCATTTCGTATGCGGGGTTGTCGGCTCTTTTACTTCTGAACTGCACGCCCGCATTTACATAGCCTGTTCCAAGAAGCTTGAACTTTAATTTAAGATGGAAGTTATGATAGCTCTCAATGGTGCTTAGAAATTCATTGTGTGGTACCGTGGTGGTAAGCGAACCACCGGATATGGAGCGATCCTCTATTTTAAATGTCTGCACCGTATCACCCTGCCAGCCTGTGAATGTTTTACCATCGAAGATGGGCATGAACAATTGTGCAGAACAACTGGCGCTTACTAAAAAGATTATGATGCAGCAAGACAATACATGCAATGGTTTCATGTGAAGAGATCGTTGTAGTTATTTATTAAAGATAGGAGATAATGATTAATGGTTAATTATTAATGGTTAATGATTAACCGATAATGATTAATTAAGCTAACCCTAAGTCTTCAACAATTAACAACTTACAATTAATCATTAATAATTAAATTTAACACCAACACTCCGGCAAGCCCTACAACCGCCACAAGCGTTTCCATCACCGAGAAAGACCGGAACGTTTCCTTAAGACTAAGATTAAAATATTCTTTAAACAACCAGAACCCCGAATCATTCACATGAGAGAAAATCATACTTCCCGCACCGATAGATAACACCATCAGGTTAGGATTTGTATGACTTTGAAGCATCACCGGACTGATAAATCCAACAGTCATTAAAGCCGCAATGGTAGATGATCCCAATAGAACGCGGATAAGCGCAGCAATCAGCCATCCTAAAATCAGCGGCTGCATATGTAAGGATTGTAAGTAACCTGCAATGACTTTATCCAAGCCGCCTTCAATGAATACCTGCTTCATGGCGCCGGCTCCACCAATGATCAATAGCACCATGCTGATATCCTTCACCGCAGTCTCATAGATCTTCATGATCTCGCGGATGTTTTTATTCATCCTGATACCAAGCATATAAGTTCCGGCGGCTAAGGCTATTAACATGGCAATGGTAGGATTGCTTATGTAAGCAATGATTTTCAGCAGCGTTTCATTCTGTATCTTCAATAAAGAAAGAATGGTTCCGAACATCAGCAGCATTACCGGTAAAAGCGCTGCAAAAAAACTGTTGAAGGCGCCGGGCAGTTCATCAGCAGTTAACAGTTTAGGGCGAAAAATATCGCGCGGAACTTTCTTAATATTTTTTAATGTACGGGAATATAAAGGACCGGCGACGAGGATAGCGGGTATTGCTACCATGATTCCATAAAACAATGTCAATCCCATATCAGCGTTTAACTGTACCAGTAAGGCTGTAGGAGAAGGATGAGGAGGCAGGAAGCCATGCATCACGGAAAGCGCTGCAAGTGCAGGCAGGCCGATATACACAGCAGGCAGCTTGTATTCGAACACCACAGAAAAAATCAACGGTACCAGCAGCACAAAACCAATTCCGTAAAAGAGCGTACTGCCGATGATAAATCCTGTGATCAGTAAAGCCCATTGAATATACTTAACTCCAAAAGCGCGGGCCAGTACCAATGCTATGCGTTGTGCGGCGCCGCTCTCTGCAATTAATTTCCCAAGCATGGCACCCAGCACTACAATAGTGATAAGCGTTCCGATGGTATCTCCTATACCTTTTTGTATTGCCGTCACCAGTTTAGTTGCCGGCATACCCAACAGTAACCCTGCAAAAATAGCCACTATCAAAAAGGCCAGGAATGGTTGAATGTTTCCCCATGCTACCAGCAGGATTAATAAGAGCGTGCAGGTAAAAAGGATAATGATGGTCACTTAATGATGAGTTAAGTAAAATTCTAAATATCGGCGTGCAAGGTCTGACCAAAAGAGGGAACGACCTGTGAGGTTTGTAAAAACCTCACAGGTCTTGAGAGGAAGTAACAAACTGTATTCAAGACCTGTGAGGTTTTTACAAACCTCACAGGTCGTTCCCTTTTTTTTGAGTGCTAATAACTTACCATATATCAGTTCGCTTCAGTATACTTTTTAAAGTTATCGAGTATAGCCTGCCATCCTGCCTGTTGCATTTCAACGGGGTGAGTATTTTCGGCGTCAAAGGTCTCCACTACTTTAACCTTATCTTCTTCAGGCAAGAATTTAATTTTTACACTTCTTCCATCGGCTATAGTGTATTCGATATAGTCATGATCCTGCACAGCCTGGTATTTACCTGTGAAATCGAAAGACGCGCTGCCGTCCTTGGCCTCCATTCTTGAAAGGAAACCACCTCCCACTTTCAGATCATTTTCTACTTTGGGTGTGTGCCAATCGTCTGAAGCATTGTTCCATTTGGTGATGTGGTCAGGCGTTGTCCAGAACTCCCATACTTTTTCAATAGGTGCATTAATGGTAGTTTCAACTGTGATGGCTGTGTTAGCAGGTGTTTCCATTTTGATAATTTGATGTTTATAATAGTTTGATTGTACAAATATCGAAAAATTGTGATTCAATTACTTCCATGCCTTCCTCAAAAACCTTAACCAGTTTCCATGCATAACGTTTTCAATATCCTTGGTTGTATACCCCTTTGTTGCTAATAGTCCAGGAACCTTCTGCAGGTCGGCGATGGTGTCGAGATCATAGGGTGATTGCTCTGTCCCAAATGCGCCGTCGAGGTCGGTGCCCATTCCTACATGTAATGCGTTGCCTGCAAGCTGGCATATATGATCCAGATGGTCAACCATTGTTCGGAGGGAGCAGTCCATTTCCTTTGGTGTTGATTTTCCGCGAATCCAGTCCGGTACCATCATCCAGGCGTCGAGTGGCATACCTATTACCGCATCCTTTTGCAGTAACACTTTGATCATCTCGTCAGAAAACTGTCTGTTATGATCTACCAATGCCCTGCAGTTGTTATGGCTCGCCCATACATGTCCGTTATATAGTTCCATTGCGTCCCAAAATGCGTCATCGCAGAGATGTGTTGCATCAAGTATTATGTTCAGCCGTTCCATTTCTTTCAGCAACGCTTTTCCTTCTGTATCAAGTCCGCCGGTTGCATCCGTGCCGTTGGCATAGCGCCCGGGACCATAATGGGCAGGCCCCACAGCACGCAAACCTTTATCACAGGCAAGCCGTAGATAATCAACAGATATCATAGAGTCGGCACCTTCAAGGCTAAGAATATAACCGATTGCCTTATTATCATTTGGCTCCTCATTACTCCAATATGCAAGATGTTTATCCAGGCCGGCAATATCTTTTATCATGATCATCTCACCGGCAGCTTCCATTGCCTGATACCAGGTTAGCTGTCCCTGCGTTTGCGCCCATGCCTGCTCTGGCGAATGCCATCCGGGCAAGGGATTTCCCGGTGCAACATATCTTGCAATCTGCGTAGCTACAACAATCCCTATATTTCCTTTTCTTAAATCAGGCAGTGAAACAGTGCCCTTCTCGCGGTCTGGCTTATCGGTTAAGCCTTTTTCCCTCACCCGAATGGCGGCAACATGTTGCCTCAGATCCCTGTTCCATTCTAATGCATTCATGCTAAGATCGAGGTGTGCGTCAATGATGAACATGTTATTGGCTTTCGGCTATTGGTGTGTTGGGCTGTTGGTGTTGTGTTGAATTGGCAATTAATGTCGTTAGTTAAGGATTTGAAGTGCTGGTTCCAGGTTCCCCTCCTTTTCAAGGAGGGGACGTTCAATTAAGATGCGAAG
>CAXTDO010000454.1:0-5662 GCA_964242315.1 uncultured Flavihumibacter sp. | reverse complement strand
CGCATCCGTGGACCTCCGTGCTACCTCGGCTTTTCCTCCGTGGTTAAAAAAAAACTTAATTAAAACAACATTTCATTCGGCGGCGTTACACCCTTCATCCTCAAATAGATTGTGCACTGCCCGCGATGGTGGGTCTGGTGCTCGAAACCCTTACCAATTACAGTGAGGCGCGAAAAAGAATTCTTTCCCATGGGTACCATCTCACTCAGCTTATCAGCATCCAGTCCCTTAACCGCATCGATGGCATAGTCGTACGCTTCCATTACCACTTTAGTTAGAGCAGCCTTGTTTTTTAACTCATCCATCTTTTCAAGATTCTTACCATCATAAATTTTTGCTTTACCGGTGCCCGTTGAAACCAGTCCGATAGTACCTGCAGACAAATGAAGCATTTGCTCCGCAAAGCTTCGGATCTCTGGCGTTGGCTTAAATGAAACACCGTCTTCGGGCATCGCATCAAGGTATGCTCTGGTGTATACTTTAGCGCGCTCCCAGTCGCGAACCAGTTGCGCTTTTACGCTGTCGTTACTAAGCGGTGGAGTAACGGTTCCTGCAATGGCTGAAGCAGAGAATAAAAGACAAAACAAACTCAAAGTTGTAATAGGTGAAGCAATCATCCTTTTCATAATAACTGTTTTAGAATATTAAAATGATTTTTGCGTATCCGATTTCCAGGTGTTATTGGCGTTGTTGGAATCGGGCAACCGGTTATCGGGATCGATGGTTACAGACTCAATTTTACTGGTGGAGGCATACCCGAATTTCCAGGTTTGGCCATGATGCCATATTTCTACAGGTAATTTTACCCTGCCTGTTTTGCCATTAGCTTCTTTAATTTCTATAGTTACAGGCATGGCCATTTTTTCCATGTTTTCTATGGTGATGATAGCTCCATTTGCAGCATCCGCTTTTATATATTCCACACCAGATACTCCCTGATCCAGTTTCCAGTTGTTTAGTATCCATCCTCTCCAAAACCAGGCAAGATCTTCGCCGCCGGCATTTTCCATCGCATGAAAAAAATCATAGGGAGTAGGGTGTTTGTATGCCCAATTGTTAATGTAGTACCTAAAAGCATTGTCAAATCTTTCCACGCCGAGGACTTCTTCGCGCAGCATCTCCAAACCCAAACCCGGTTTGGCATAAGCCGTTCCTCCGTAGTTACGCAGGGATGCCACATCTGGCAGTGTCATAATACTTTCCATACTGTCGCCGGTTAATCTTGCACCGGTGAAATGCCTGTTTCGTACTGGCCGGTTAAACTCACCATTATTAAAATTTTTATCCGCTATGGTGTTTATAAAAGTATTGAAGCCCTCGTCCATCCATGGATATTTCCTTTCATTGCTGCCAACGATCATCGGAAACCAGGTGTGCCCGAATTCATGGCTGGTAACACCCCATAAGCCGGCGCCTCTTGCCCTGTTACCGCAAAACACGATGCCCGGGTATTCCATTCCGCCAACAATACCGGCAACATTGGTTGCAACCGGGTAAGGAAAGGTGAACCATTGCTTGGAGTAATGTTCAATGGCGCCTTTTACAAATTCGGTGGAGCGTTTCCAGGCGCTGTCCTGGGCGTTTTCAACCGGGTAGACCGACATGGCCAGTCCTTTTTTACCGCCGGGCAGGTTCATCTTGGCCGCATCCCATACAAATGCTTTGGAAGAAGCCCAGGCTACATCCCTGGCATTGATACACTTGAATTTCCAGGTGATCCTGTCTTTTGAAGGTCTTGAAGAAGCTTCTGTTACTTCACTTTCTGAACGAAGCATCACCGTTTTATCACTTTCCTTTGCTTTTGCCAGTCGGGCTATCTGTTCTTTGGTTAGTACTTCTGAAGGATTCTGTAGTTCGCCTGAAGCCACTACAATATGAGAAGCAGGGGTGTTAATGCTGAAATCGAAGTTGCCATATTCCAGATAAAATTCGCCCTGACCAAGATAAGGCAATGTATTCCATCCATTCACATTATCGAACACGCACATTCTAGGGTACCATTGGGCAATCTCGTAGATCCAGCCATTACTGGTATTTAAACGGCCCATACGGTCGGTGCCGTATTCAGGAATGGTAAATGAGTACTCGACTTTGAATTTTACAGAGTCGCCTCCTGCCTTAACAGGCTGTGGCAGCATTACCTGCATACGCGTATCGGAAATAACATACTCGGCTTTTTGCTCTTTTCCTCCTTTGATCAGATTAACACTTTTAATGGTATATCCTCCATCAAAATTCCTGTTAGCCCAGCGTCCGCCGGTAATGGCGGTTGCCGCCACCGACCTGGAATTAAGACTATAAATATTCTGATCTAACTGCACCCATAAAAAAGGAAGTTTTTCGGGACTGTTGTTTTTATAAGTAACTATTACGGAACCGGTAATGGTGTGATTCTGGTCATCCAAGGAAACATCAATTTTATAATTAGCGCCGTTCTGCCAGTATTTTGTACCCGGTGCACCGCTTGCGGTACGGAAGTCGTCTCCGTAAGCCGGATAAAATAAAGGGGCAAAAACTTCGTGCTGATCAAATTTTGAAACGGTTTGTGCAAATAAAGAGAAGCCTGATAAGGTTAAACAACCAAACACTACAAAACAAAAGTTCTTAAACATGAATAGATTTTTTTTTGATCTGAAATTTAAAGATAAGATTTTATGAAGTCTGCATATTGATTACCCTTAAATAATCTGCCGGTTACCTGGTTGCATACTTTAAAAGCACTGGCTTATCTTTGCGCTCATGAAAATTTTAATGGTTTGCCTGGGAAATATTTGCCGCAGTCCCCTGGCAGAAGGCATATTAAAACAAAAGGTAACAGCTTCAGGCCTGGAGTGGGAGATAGAAAGTGCCGGCATATATGATTTTAATCCTGCCCATCCCCCTCATCGCCTGTCAAGAAAAGTAGCCCTGATAAATGGGATTAACATTGACAACAAATTATCCAGGGTATTTACACCGGAAGATTGTACCCGCTTTGATAAAATTTATGCGATGTCGGTTGATGTCATTGAAGAGATAAAAGTAATTGCGGGCAATAATTATGATGAAAAGAAAATAAGCCTGTTGATGGATGAGCTATTCCCGGGTGAGTATATCCAGGTACCTGATCCATTGTATGGTACGGAATCCGACTTCGTCAGTGTGTTTAATTTAATTGATTCGGCATGTGAAAAAATAATGGATAACTATGCCGCAATGGAGCGTTAAAAGCCCGATCTATCCTTAAAAATTAAAAGTTCCAAACCATCATGATGAAGCCCAGTCTCCCGCAAGGCACCAGGGATTTTGCACCTGATATCGTAAGAAAGCGAAACTATATTTTTAATACCATAAGAAATGTTTTTGAATTGTACGGTTTCCAACCGCTTGAAACGCCTGCTATGGAACACCTGCAAACACTCACAGGTAAGTACGGAGAAGAAGGAGATAAACTGATTTTTAAAATTCTTAACAATGGTTTGAACGATCCGAAAAACATTGATAAAACCAGGACAGCTTTTGAAAGCCTGCTGCAGGGAAAGAGCGATAAAAATATTACGGAAAGAGCCCTGAGGTATGACCTTACCATCCCGTTTGCAAGATTTGTAGCCATGAATCACGGACAGCTAACGTTTCCCTATAAACGTTACCAGATTCAACCGGTATGGCGTGCAGACCGCCCCCAGAAAGGCCGCTACCGCGAGTTCTACCAATGTGATGCCGATGTTGTTGGAAGTAATGCACTGATCAACGAAGTGGAATTCGCAACCATTTATAACGAAGTATTTTTAAAACTGGGCATCCCTGTTGAAATACGCATCAACAGCCGGAAAATTCTGTCAGCGCTTGCAGAACTATGTGGAGATGCTAATAGCATGATGAACATCACCATAGCCATAGACAAACTGGATAAGATTGGGCTAATTAAAGTAAAAGAAGAATTGTTTGCAAAGCAATTGAATGAATCACAGGTTGCATTGATAGAAAAGTACCTGCTGATTGATGGAACCAATGAAGAAAAGATCAGGCAGATTAAAGAACTTATGGGTGATAACGAAACAGCATCAAAAGGAATCGGTGAGATTGAATATATTTTAAAACATTTACCGGCATCAACCGTTCAAAATATTGCTATCGACTTCACGCTGGCTCGCGGACTTAATTATTACACGGGTATCATCTTTGAAGTAAAAGCCCTGAATGTTCAGATGGGAAGCATCGGTGGTGGCGGAAGATATGACGACCTTACCGGTCTTTTTGGTGTTCCCGATGTACCGGGAGCCGGAATATCATTCGGAGTAGACAGGATCTACGATGTTATGGAAGAACTGATGCTCTTCCCTGAAAATGTACATACAGGCACCCAATTGTTGTTTTTTAATCTGGGTGAAGAAGAAAGCAGCCATGCATTCAGAATCATGCAGCAGTTAAGGAGCCGTGGCATCCCGTGTGAATTGTATCATGAACCCGCTAAATTCGATAAACAGTTTAAATATGCCGATAAAAAAAACATTCCTTTTACCATTATCATCGGCAGCAAAGAATTGCAAGACAACACCTGTGTGTTAAAAAATATAAAAACCGGGAAGCAGGAAACGTGGGAGGTTGAGAAGTTACTGGCGGCGGAATTTTAGCCTGAAAAAAGTATTTTTCAACCCCTATGGTCAATGTCATCAAGTTAACAATTTCAAATTTCGGGTTCCAGGTTCCCCTCCTTTTCAAGGAGGGGACGATGAAAAACGATGCGAAGCACGTTTTAATCGGGGGTGGTTGATGATTGGGACTAATTAGCCTAGTTGATATGAGTGCCGCATTTGGATGCAAGTTACTAACCAATTGCAGGCATCAACCATGCCCGCTGAAGAACGCGCTTTGCATCGTTCTCCAGCGTCCCCTCCTTGAAAGGAGGGGAACCAGAAGCTCAGGCTTTTGCCCTTCTCCTAACATTTGTGTCCTATCGGAGTTTCAAACAGGCAGGGTCAAAATCCGACATTTAACCTTAGTTTCTATTGAAATACTACAAACATGCCTGTTTTCAGGGTATCTTTGCCGTTATGTCAAACGACAAAAAAAACATAAGGCACTTAAATTTAAGTGAGCTGGAACAGTATTTTGAAGCGCTGGGAGAAAAGAAATTTAGAACAAAGCAGGTTTATGAATGGCTATGGAAAAAACACGCGCATAGCTTTGATGATATGACCAACCTGAGCAAAGAGCTACGATTAAAACTTGAGGATAATTTTTCGTTACCTGCACTGAAGATAGATGCTACACAATATTCCTCCGACGGTACGGTAAAAAGCAGGTTCAGAACTCATGATGGCCACCTGGTTGAAGGGGTATTAATTCCAACAGAATCCCGTTATACGGCCTGTGTAAGTTCACAGATAGGCTGCTCGCTTAACTGCAAATTCTGTGCTACCGGTTATATGGAACGCAAGCGAAATCTTGATTTTGATGAGATATATGATGAAGCTGTTCTTATCAATCAACAAACCGAAAAAACATACGGAAAAAAATTAAGCAACATCGTTTTCATGGGCATGGGTGAGCCTCTATTAAATTATAAGAATGTACTGAGGGCAATTGGAAAAATTACTTCTCCTGACGGCCTTGGCATGAGTGCAAGACGTATAACGGTTTCTACTGCCGGTGTTGCCAAAATGATCAAACAGTTGGGTGA
>CAXTDO010000453.1:0-5666 GCA_964242315.1 uncultured Flavihumibacter sp. | reverse complement strand
CGGCCAGCGCTTCCTTCTTATCCACTTCACCTTCCTCCTTTATATGCTTTAAAAGATTGAGCGATAATGCAGCGAGTACAGCCCCAATTACAAAATAGAAATTACTGTTGTTGAGGTTCAATACATCAAACGACGTAAGCGAACCCGACCCTGTTAATTTAACAGACCATAAAAGTTGCCGATTGGCCATAAAATCTGCCAGGAGACCACCGCATATCGGACCTAAAGAGGAGAAAATTGCTACAGTCATATTTCGTGCAGCCATATAAGTAATTGCTTCATTCCGGGGAGCCAGTTTGATAGCGATATTGTTGATGGAAAGATCAATTCCGGCAGCAGATACCCCACTTACAATATGGATGATTGACAGCAACACCATACTGATCAGTTGGCTCGATCCCACAGCAGTAAATGTCCAGGCAAGAATACAGATGATAAATGTAGGTGCACAGATTATAATGATCGTTTTATTGCTGTACCGGTCTGAGTAAGCACCCCAAAGCTTTATAGAAAGTATGCTGCTTACCTTCGCCAGAACACCGAGCACAATTATGTCAACCAGGGGCAGTCCGATGGTTTTCATCATATACACTACAAAAAAAGGCAACGCCATGTTAATAGCAAAAACATAGGAAGCATTAAAGGCCAGCAGGTTTTTAAAATTCTTATCTTTTAAGGGTTTGCTTAATAAAGAAAAAATGTTTTTTTGTTCCATGCTGGTGGCCGGCTCAGGCGCCCGCGATAAAAGGTATACCCCAAACATTCCTATTAAACCGCCCGTTAAAAACATGATTACATAAGCCGGAAGTTCCGATTCAGGATGGTTTTTCTTTACATAATCAATGATAACGGCTATCAGCAAGCTAAGTGTTACATTCAGAATCTGCAATAATCGCGACCGCCTGGAAAAGTAAGATCCTAATGAAGCTTCGGGCACCAGGTCTTTCATCCATGAGTTCCAACTGGCTCCCGATATCGATCCAAAGAAGTAGGAGAAAAACAGCAGGAAAAACAGCACCTGCAAACCGGTTACTGAAGAAAAGATAAAAGGTAAAAAACCAATAAGTAATAAAGGAAGCCTGGCCAAAACAGAACAGATGACACAGATCAATCTTCTGTTTCGGTACTTTTTGACGAGCCAGATGGCAATTAACTGAAAAACATTCGTCAGGGTAGGCAATGCCGCAAGCATACCTATTTGAAAATTGGTAGCCTTTAACATCACTGCCATTGCTACAAGGAAAGTGCCACCTGTAAGTGTAGACATAGCCTCGGCTGCTGCGCCTTCTTTTACAATAAATCTTAGGCCGGATTGAACCTGTTTATCGGTCAGGGTTTTTAAGGGAAGCAAACTCATGGGTACTTTTCTGGGTTACGCCGCAGTATGGTATTCTTGTTTAACATAAGACCATACTCGTTTAAATCAACCTTAACCGAAACACTTTATTGCCTGATGACATATCTATTTTGAAGTTATACTCAGTAACCTTTAAGTGATGTAGTTGTAAACAACAGAGCAATTTGATTTTTTTACTTAGGCCCCTGCTTATTCAGTAATAAAGCATCACTGATGTATGGTTAATATTTTTAAAGTATTTTTACCAGCCTGATTTTTTAACAAGCACACTTTCTCCTCATTATTTACGTATATAAACATTCAAACAACCGTGAGGATATATGCAGGATCATTGATAGATAAGATATGAATCAAACAAATCGGATGTATAAAGCTTTTATTGTGTTGTTGATGTTATTGTTATCAAAACCGGCTTTCTGTCGGAACATTCGCATCTTAATAAACGTGGCAGACGAATTGAATGAACCGGTACGTGATGCCACCGTTACGCTTAATCAAAAAAAATATAAGGCAGATTCTACAGGAAAGGCTGCAATTGTTACAAGCAGCGGGCGTTTTATCCTGAATATTACTTCCATAAATCATTTTCCTTATTATACCAGCCTTTCTGTTGTTGCAGATACCACCATAAATGTCATCATGCGTAGAAGGGAAAGCCTTTTAGGGAATGTTATCGTTACGGCTGCAAGCGCCAATATCGTACGCAATGAAATGAGTGTGCAAAGTATTACTGCAGCCCAACTTCGAAAGATCCCCGTTGTTTTGGGAGAGATAGATCCGCTGAAAACGATCACTTTATTACCGGGGGTTAAAAACGGCGGTGAAGCAAGTGCCGGTATATATGTTCGTGGTGGCGGGCCAGACCAGAACCTGGTACTACTGGATGGGATACCTGTGTACAATCCCAATCACCTGCTTGGATTCTTCAGCATATTTAATGGTGAAGCGGTTGAAACTGCCGAAGTAATAAAGGGGGGCATCCCCGCCCAATACGGTGGCCGGCTAAGCAGCGTGATTAATATCGATACCAGGTCAGGAAACAAAGACTCGTTGAAAGCCAGTGGCGGTATAGGTCTGATATCCAGCAGGCTTTCTGTGGAGGGACCTTTGTTGAAAGGCAAATCTTCATTTATCGTCAGCGCCCGGCGAACTTATATCGATCAGGTGGCCCGTGTTCTGGCACCAGAACGTGTGGGCGGAAATGGTTACTTTTTTTATGATGTAAATGCCAAGGCGGATTATGTTATCAACCCAAACAACGTGTTACTGTTTACGTTTTATTCCGGCAGAGACAGGTTTTCTTTTCAGGATCCCAACAAAGTACCCAATGGGAGAAATAGCGTTTTCAATACGCATTGGGGTAACACACTTGCCGGCCTTACCTGGAAGCAGCAACTATCAAAAAAGATCAATAACGAAACGGCTGTTGTTTTCAACAATTTCAGTCTTGATAGTTATTATGGATACAGTACCAATAGTTTTTTATTCACCTCCGGCTTACAGGACATCCAGTTAAAAACCGATTGGAACTATTCTAAAAACAACTGGCTAAGATTCAAATGGGGCGGACAGTATACCTGGCACCAATTTACACCAGGGGCCGGCGGGTATACAACGGGTGTGCAAGACTTTAAATCGAAGATCAGCAATCTGTATGCACATGAGGCTGCTGCATATCTTAGTACAGACATTAATCTTACGCCGGATATCAATATTATTGCCGGTATGCGTTACAGTTATTTCAACCAGGTAGGGCCTACGCAACGAGTTATATACAGCGAAGATGGTGTACCTACAGGCCAGGTGCAATCTTTTAAAAAAGGAGAAAGCATTGCCGAATATTTATATCCCGAGCCACGCCTCAACATGTTATATAAATTACCGAATGCTGCAAGCATCAAGATGTCGTATACACGCACCATTCAATATATGCAGCTTGCTACTACCAGTGCTGCCACTTTTCCCAGTGACCTTTGGATACCCAGTAGTAAAATTGTGAAGCCTTCCAATGCACGGCAGGTTGCTCTCGGCTACTATAAAAATTTTCAGGAAAATACCTGGGAGGCCAGTATTGAAACATATTACAAGGTAATGAACAACCAGATCGAATTCAGGCCGGGCGCTCAATTATTGCTTAATCAGAACCTGGAAGGTGAAATGATTTTCGGTTCAGGAAAGGCTTATGGTATAGAATTCTTTTTGCAAAAGAAACTGGGAAAGCTTACCGGTTGGGTAGGCTACACTTTGAGCCGCGCTGAACGCCGGTTTGCGGCGCTTAACCAGGGTAAAGCTTTTCCTTACCGCTATGATCGCACGCATGACCTTAGTATAGTGGCCAGTTATCCAATTAGTGCAAAATGGGAAGCGTCCGCAGTATTTGTTTATGGTACCGGCAATGCCCTTACTATTCCAACAGGACGGTTCACCTATAATCTTGGTTACAATGTAGTCACGCGTGAGCCCCGGTTCACCAACATCAACCAGTATGATAAAGTGAATGATTACAGGATGCCTTCTTACCACAGGCTTGATGTTTCATTTACCTATACACGTCGTCCCAACAGTACCCGTCATTTAAGAAGTTCCTGGAACTTTAGTGTTTATAATTTATATAACAGGTCCAATCCTTATTTCATCTATTTTGATGCTGACGAGAGTCAGCAAACTATCAAGGGTAAAAAAGTTTACCTGTTTCCTATTGTGCCCAGTGTAACCTGGAACTTTAATTTCAGATAATGACGAAGAAATTATATATTATAATAATGCTGTTTTGTGTTTGTCTGACGTCCTGCATCAAGGATTTTGATTTAGATACAAAAAACAATAAGCCGCAACTGGTAGTAGAAGCGTACATCAATAACCTGATGCGGGAGTATAATTATGTGGTGCTTAGCCGCAGCCTCAATTATTTGTCAACTGATTTTCAGAGCACACCTGTTTCAAAAGCAAGCGTCTTCATTACAGAAGGTGAAGTAAGAAATAATCAGTATAACTGGAATCCATCAACGAAAATACAATTGGTTGAATCGGATATGCCTGTGATACCTGCTAACTTCAAAAAAGGCGTATATTTTGATCCGCGGCTGTCTTCAGATTCCGGCAACGCATTGATTGGTTCTCCCGGAAAGTGTTACCTGCTGGAGATAACCGATGGAGACAACCGGTATTCAGCAGTTACCAATTTATTGCAACCGGTACCTATTGACAGTCTCACTGTAGGTTACCGTTATATTGATACTGAAGATAGCAACAAAGTGAAGTTAAGGATCACCAATCACTATCGTGATCCCGACACACTTAACAATACGCAAATGTATTATTATCGCTCCAATGAGAACCGCAGCAATTTCGGCTGGGGTGGATTATACAGGGGCCGTAACAGTTCAGGCACTGATGATCTTATCAATGGGCAATATCTTCATATAACCTTCCCCAGAGGCTTTATCGTAGGTGATACAGTTACGTATTACATGGCAAGCGTTACCCGTGATGTATATAATTTCTGGGACACCTTTAACAAAGCAAGAGACAATAACGGGCCTTTTGCAACTCCTGTAAGTCTGAGTACTAACATCAGCGGATCTGATGTTACCGGATGTTTCAGCGGATTTAGTTTAAGCTCGAAGACGATTGTGATTAAGGAGTGATAGTTATGAACAACCTGTGAGGTCTCTAAAGACCTCACAGGTTTAAAACGAGGAATGTTTGTTATTATGGAAGAGTCACCCCTTGAAACCTGTGAGGTCTTTAGAGACCTCACAGGTTGTTCCTGATTTTATAGGTTTTGTCTTCGCAACAGCAACAAAGTAGCAGCCAACCCACCCAGAATAAAAGCAACTTTAAAATTTTTCTTTTTGCCAACCGGCGTCTTATCCCAGCCACCGTGGATGCTGGTACCAAATTCTACCGGTTTAAAGACATTGCCGCTGGTTACAGGTGTTGGCTGGGCTTGTTTGAAATACATTTCCATAACTTTTGCGGTGACAGAACGCATGAGAGCAGGCATAATAAAATATCCGAGATGCAGGATGTGGGCAACGCTTCCTACGGTTAAGGATCGCCGTGGGTAGATTGCTAAGCGAACCATAGCGCGACCGACTTTCTGAGGATCATACACTGGTGGCGCAGGTTTTAGAGTTTTACCGCTATAGTTGGCCGCATGCTGAATTCCAGGCGTGTCTAAAAAAGCCGGATATAAATCACAGACATGAATATTGGGCCAGCTACTTAGTTCACCTTTGAGCGCTTCAGAAAAACCACGTAGTCCGAACTTACTGGCGGAGTAACCAACTGCATACGGAGTGGGATA
>CAXTDO010000452.1:0-5676 GCA_964242315.1 uncultured Flavihumibacter sp. | reverse complement strand
GGCTCCTCCGTGGACCTCCGTGGCACCTCGGCTCTTCCTCCGTGGTTAAAAAAACACCATCAATAATTAGGATTCTGCTTAACGGCAGGATTTAAATCAATTTCATTTTGAGGAATAGGCAGTATTAATTCATAATCCTCCACCGTAAAGCTCAGTCCCTGGCCTGCATAGTGTGCATTCAGAACAGCGCGGGCACGTCCTGTGCGCACGAGGTCGAACCAGCGGTGGCCTTCAAATAGAAATTCTACACGGCGCTCTTTTTCGAGTGCCAGCCTGGTGGCAGCCTGGTCGAGTGTGGTTGGCAAAGCTGTTAACCCTGCACGTGCACGTATCGGTTTAATATAGTCAAGAGCAGTAGAGGTAGTGTTCAATTCATTAAGCGCTTCAGCATACATCAACAATACATCCGCATACCTGAGCACGATGAACGAAACGGTTCCATCGGCAAGGTCTACCGCCCTAAAGTCCACCAGCTTTAAACCGTAACGTGCATACGATTTCTGTCCATTAATCAGTTGCACCGAGTCATTCACTGAAACACTTTTGCGCTGGTCGCCGGCTTCATAAGACCTTATCATATCCAGTGTGGGCACTATCCTGCCCGAACCCTGCAGGTTATTAGGGAAAATAGCCATGCTGGTAATGGCAGGCGTGAATAGCGCTGAATAATTGTTGCCCAGCGATTTACCTGAAACAAATTCAATTTCAAAAATTGATTCCGACAGGTTGTTGTTGCCGTTTGTAAACAGTGTTTTATAGCTGCTTACCAGTGAATACTGGTTGAGGTCAATAACTTCTTTTAATTTAGTAGCAGCCTTTGCATAGTCGTGTTGGGTGAGATACACTTTTCCAAGCAATGTTTTAACAGTTGCACGGGACGCTTTGGTTTTATCGGTGTTAAGTGCAGCAGGCAACAAGGTTTCTGCGCTGGCAAGATCACTGATGATTACATCATACACTTTTTCCTTAGGCTGCAGTGTAAGATCTGCGGATAAAATTTCTTCCGGACTTTTAAATTCTTTATCAGTAAGCGGTACATTTCCAAACAAACGCACCATGTAAAAATAGTTAAAGGCACGAAGGAACTTCGTCTCACCTTTTATCCTGTCTTTGGAAGCCGCATCAAAATCTACCTGGTCTATCCGGGCTAAAATAGTGTTGCACTGTGCGATGGTAGAAAGGCAGATGCGCCAGGTAGCGCCAACCTGTCCGTTAGTTGGTGCCAACGCATTTTGATCGAACTGCATTTCGTCGGTGGTAGGCGATGACCAGGATATTTCAGCATTGTCTGTTGCCAGCTCCGTCGAGTACAGAATGTTACTGGTGCTGTACAAGCCGCGTTCCGTTGCATAAGCGCCCAGCAGCGCATTGTCAAAGTCAGCTTTCTTGTTATAAAAATTACCCGAGCTGATCTGTGATCCCGGCGTTAACTCAAGAAATTTTTTGCAGGATGAAAGCATCACTATGGCAATCAGTATGGCTGTAATTAAGGTGTGAGGTATGGGGTATGGGGTATGAGGTATGGGGTATGGGGTATGACGTATCGGCCTTGAGCTTTGAGAGAAGTGATGACCGTCCTTAGTTATTATTTTGAGTTGCATATGTATAATTTTTTAGCAGTTAGTTCATTAAAATGCCACACGTAAACCCAAAGAAAATGTTCTTGGATTTGGGTAAGAGAAAAAGTCCAGTCCGCTTTTGGAAATGTTATCTCCGCTGGTGCTTCCTTCCGGATCGAAGCTGGGGTAATCGGTGAAAACGAGTACATTGGTTGCATCCGCATATACCGAAAGAGACTGCATTTTTAACCTGGATACCAAACGGCTGTTGAAAGCATAAGCAAGGTTAATGTTACGGATCTTGGTGAATGAACCATCAAACAAATACCTGGAAGTACTGCTGATGCCAAAAGCATAGTCATTGCGAATGGCCCGTTGCACGATGCCATTACCCGGACTGGATGTTGACTTCCAACGGTCTGCTACAAACGCTAACTGGTTTTGAACACCGGCATCATTCAGCACTACGCTGCCGCCGGTGAAAAATACTTTGTTACCCTGGGTACCATTTAAACTAACGCTCAGGGTCAGGTTTTTATAAGTAAACCTGTTATCCAGTCCCCAGGTGAAATCAGGAAACGGGCTACCAACGATGGCTTTATCGGTAGTGGTGATTTTACCATCTTTATTTACATCCTCGAACTTCAGGTCACCGGCCTGAACCCTTGGGTTTTGTACCGGGTTCTTGGCAACTTCATCTGCACTCTGGAATATGCCGATCACTTTCAGCAGGTAAAAACTTCCAATGGGCTCCCCTACCTGCGTTACCTGATAATCCGAATTCGCGATTCTTACCGCCCCCGAATTTAGTGACAGCACTTTATTCCTGTTCATGCTGATGTTGAAACCGGTATGCCATTGAAAGTTGGCCGAGCGGATGTTATCGGTATTAAGTCCCAGTTCAATTCCTTTATTCTCCACCTCACCAATATTCTGCGTAGAAGAACCAAAGCCCGAAGCGGCAGGAAGCGTTACGTTTAATAGTAAATCTTTTTTAAGGATACGGTATACATCAGCCGTAATGGATATTCTGCTATTAAATAACGACAGGTCGATACCAAGATTTGTTTGAACGGATTGCTCCCAGGTAAGGTCATTATTGGATAGGCTGGTAGGCACTATGCCAGATACTACCTGACCATTGGAAACAGTTCGGGAGACGCCTAACAATCCCTGGCTGGCATAATTGGCAATCAGGTTGTTTCCCGATACGCCCCAGCTACCACGTACTTTCAGGTCGCTTATAAAATTGACCGTCTTCATAAAAGGTTCATCGGAAAGCCTGTAGCCCAGAGAAAAAGAAGGGAACGTTCCCCACCTGTTATTGGCGCCAAAGCGTGAACTACCATCCCGCCTGATAGTGGCAGTTAGCAGGTACTTGCCGTTATAAGTGTAGTTAACACGGCCCAACCAGGAAAGCATCGACCATTCCGATTTATAATTCGTTCCGTAAGAAACATTTCCGGCAGCGATATATTGCACCTCATCAGTTGGAAAATCGGAGGCGCCTGCCTGCACCACGCCGTCTGAGTTCTTCTGAATGGTATACCCAACTACGGCGTCTATATCATGTTTTTCACTAAAGAGGTGTTTGTAGCTGAGGGTGTTTTCATTAAGCCAGTTAAGTGTCTTGATCTCTGTAATACCGGCTGTAGCCGGTCCGGTGCGGGTTGTGGCAATGCCTATCTTCGACGACTTCCATAAGTTGGTGGTACCTGTGGAGTAATTAACCCCGATAGAAGTCCGTGCACTCAATCCCTTGATGATTTCATACTCCGCATAATTATTTACAAAAACATTGGAAGCATTTCTCCGGTCTGTAAATTCAGATGCTATCAATAGAGGATGCTCTGCGGGTATGCCTGTTGGGTTGGAAAATTCTGAATAATAATCACCGTTCGCATCATACACCGGTATGGATGGATCCCTTGCCACGGCGTTCACGATCAGTCCGCGAAATTGAAGGTCGCCTTCTGCTCTTGCGAAATTACCATAAGAATAAGAGCCGGAAAAAGATACGCCTACTTTCAATTTCTCGTTAAGATGCGCATCGACATTAGTTCGTAAATTAAACTTCTTAAAGTTGGAGCCGATGATGATGCCATCCTGATTAAAGTAACCACCGGAAATATAGTAACTGACATCTTTGTTACCACCAATGGCGGAAAGCTGGTAGTTCTGCACCAGGGCTTTCTTGAAGATCAGGTCCTGCCAGTCGGTACCTTTCAAAGGCAAAGCGCCGGGGTTGCGGAACTCAGGCTTCACCTGTGTGTTGGTGCTTCGAACCGAGTTGGGATCGCTGGCATTTCCGCCGGCATATACCCATGCATTGTCGCGGCCATTGGCAACAAATTCCGCGTATTGCTGGGGATTCATCACATCCAGTTTCTTGCGTAGCTCCTGCTGGCCCAGTGATGTTTCGAAGCTGATGGTAGCTTTTCCCGACTTACCTCTTTTAGTAGTAATGATCACCACCCCGTTGGCACCACGTGATCCATAAATCGCTGTGGCGGAAGCATCCTTTAAAATTTGGATGGATTCTATATCGGCAGGATTGATGGTGCTTAAAGGATTGATCCTGTTGGTTGCACTGCTGCCTGCAATACCGCTGGCAGTATACGAGCTTGAGCTAAAGCTCGACAGGTCCGATCCGCCACCGCCGGTTCCTAGTGCATACCCGTCAATTACATACAAAGGCGAGTTGCCACCTGTTATGGAACTGATGCCCCTTATAACAATGTTTACATTTCCGCCGGGTGCACCCGATGTTTGCGAAATCTGGGCGCCGGCCACCTTACCCTGCAACATCTGGTCAAAGCTCGAAGCAGGGCCGGGCAACAGATCCTTTGCAGTGATATTAGCGATAGCCCCGGTTACATTTCTTTTACGCTGATTACCATATCCCACCACTACTACATCCTGTAACTGCTGTTGAGAAACGTCCAGACTAACGTCCATTAGAGGCTTGTCTCCTGCTATTATTTCAGAAGCATTAAAGCCGATGTGATTAAAAACAATCGTGGCGTTTTTGGCTACTTTCACCTGGTACCGTCCCTGTGCATCGGAAGTAGTACCATTTCGTGTTCCCTTTTCCGTTATAGACACTCCCGCAAGAGGCTTGTTATCGGCACTTGATACAATCGTGCCCGAAACGTTGACAGGCTGCGTTCTTTGTGCCTGTACCTGATCCAATGCTACTAGCGATAGCAGTAGCATCAGCAATGACCTGATCAGCAAGTTTTCGTTAGTAATCTTTTTCATTGTATATAAATTTTGTATTAAATAAAATGTGAGATCATGAAATAAAAACGGATTCTATATTTAGGTATGCCGCGATTTTTTGAATGGAAGCCGCATGGTGACCAACGCCAAGCGCAAAATGGTGAGTAGGTCCGGCTTTGATCCAACGATGGAGAAAGGTGCGAACGTCAGGTTTAAAAAAACCTCTGGTATTGGTATTGCCAGTCGGCGGTATAGGACCGGCTACGGATTCACCCTCGGCTATTACAAATTTAAATTTACCGCTATAAGTAGAGCTGATACTTAACATGGTAATAGGGCCTTCTTTAATCTTGAATTCCACACCGGCTCCAAAGCCTGGTTTACCATGGTATTTTTTAAGGCTTCTCAGCACCGGGCGGCCTTCTGCAATAGTAATGTTATGTGGTCCATCATGACCTACCAATACAAAGTCTTCCTTAAAGTCAACAGGGTGAAATTCTGCAAAGCTCCCGCCGATGCCTAAGCGATCCATGATCAACATGGCCAGGCATGTTTTAAGGTCCGACTCACCGCACATCGGGAAACCGGCGCCTGTTAGCAGAGAATTACCTACAATCAGATTCGACATCACCAGCCTGGTATTGCTGCCGGGTGCACCCTCATAATAGTATGCCAGTCCGTCCAGTTTTTTTTCCTCTATAAATTTTTCCAGTGCCACCGTTACCCGTGCGGCCGTTTCGAGATCGGCATCTTTCAATTTTTCCGATATAGGATCAGAGACGGGATAGGGAGTATCAAAAAAGTCAAGGATGCGTTCGCCGGCTGATTTTATGTCCTCTGCTGTTACCGATTCATATTGCGATACAACTTCATGCGCTTCACATTGAATGATATG
>CAXTDO010000451.1:0-5677 GCA_964242315.1 uncultured Flavihumibacter sp. | reverse complement strand
ATAGGTAACCTGTGATAATTCGAAGGCAAAGTACTTGTTGCTTTTATTAATATCCAACCTGATATCTATACGACTTTGTTAGAAATCCGGATAAACAGACAGACATACACGAATCTACAAACCTTCAAATTTAACGCAACCGTTTGCGTAATTTTTACAATCGTTTGCGTAATAAATCCTGCCATCACTTTTCTAAATTAAGCACTTTTCTTTCTATCTTGTACTGCACTTAATACCTACTGCTCATGAGACTAACACGATACCTCCTTCTATTACTAACAGTATTTATATACGCTACCGGATATTCTCAAACAACCATCAGCGGAACAGTACAGGGAGAAAATGATGTACCCCTGTCTAATGCCACCGTTTCTTTAAAAGGCACTAAAATAAACGCTACCACTAAAGAGAACGGCAGCTTCTCCATTGTCAGTAACAGCACAAAAAACACCCTGGTAGTAAGTTACGTGGGATATGAAGCTACTACCATCGCCCTTCAACCTAATCAAACCAGCATCACCATTACGTTAAAAGTAGAACAACAGCAACTTACTGAAGTGGTGGTAGGCTATGGTACCCAAAAGAAAAAAGACCTCACCGGTTCCGTAAGTTCGGTTAGCAGCGATCATATGACCTTAGGAGGAACTACTTCCAACATCGCGCAAGCCATCCAGGGTCGTGCTGCTGGAGTAAGGGTGCAGCAATCTGATTTCTCACCCGGAGGAAGCATCTCAATAATTATAAGAGGAGGAAATTCTATCAACACCACCAACGAACCATTATACGTTGTAGACGGATTTATCAGCGACAATGGTAAATTTATCAGTCCTAACGATATTGAAGATATCCAGATACTCAAAGATGCTTCCGCTACTGCCATCTATGGCGCACGTGGTGGCAATGGGGTAGTGCTGATCACCACCAAAAAAGGTAAGCTGGGAAAGATGCAGATCGATGGTGATGCCTCTAACGGGTACCAATACATTAAATACAAGCCGTCTTTGTTAAACGGAGCGCAGTATGCGGCTATTCAAAATGCTACCGCTGCTGAAGACGGCAGGTCGCCTGTATTTCCTTCCACCTTCCCCATTGCCAATACCAACTGGTGGGATGAAACTACGCAGCAGGCGTCCATCCTCAACAGGTCTGTTAGTTTAAGCGGTAACGATAAAAATTCGAAGCTGTATCTTTCGGGTAATTATATCAACCAGGATGGTGTGTTGAGAACCACCAATATGGAACGTTATTCCATAAGGATGGGTGCAGAAAAAAGATTCAGTGACAAGGTGAAAGTAGGCGCTAACTTTTACGGAGCCAGCACCAGCAATCGTTTACAACGTTATGTTGCAGACATTACGGCACCCCTGTTTTCCATTCTCACCGCAGCCCCCACCCTGCCTGCGTATAACGCAGACGGAAGTTATTACAAGTATCTTGGTAAAGACAACGCGCTGGCATCTCTGCTGGAACCAACCAATGTTTCCACCAACAGGCTCATTAATGGAAACATGACGATTGATTATGAAGTGATAAAAAATCTTACCTATCATTTCAATGCAGGAGCCGAATATGGGCAGACCACTGCAGGACAGTATATTCCGAAAACCCTTGTAGCAGGAGCAGCAAATGGCGGAATTGCACAGGAACAAATGAGCACTGCTTTCAGATGGCTGGCAGAACAATACCTCACTTATAAATATACAGCAGGTGTGCATTCACTAACTGCTTTGATAGGAACCTCCAATCAGAAAGATGTATTTGAAAGTCTGAACGCCGGTAGCCGTGGTTTCTCAACTGATGTTTTCCTGTTCTATAATCTTTATGCCGGAGCAACACCTTCAGTACAGGGTGCAGCAGTGCCTGCAAGCAGTAAAACAGAAACCAAGCTTACCTCTTATTACGGCCGACTGAACTATAGCTATGATGATAAGATCCTGGCAACATTTACCTTAAGAGATGACATCTCATCGAGATTCGGACCCAACAACAGGAATGGTTACTTCCCGTCAGGTGCGCTCGCATGGAAGTTAACCAGCGAACCTTTCATCAGCGATCTGAATACTTTTTCCAATTTGAAAGTACGCGTAAGCTATGGCCTCACCGGTAATGACCGCATTGGTGACTATGCATTCCTCAGCAGGTTTTCGCCATATGGTACTGCCCTTGGAACAGGAGGCACTTTGTCTGCAGGTATCGAGCCCGCATCCTTATCCAACAACAACCTTAAATGGGAAAGTACGGCACAAACAGATATAGGACTTGATATGGGATTCTTTAACGGAAGACTGAATGCAACGATAGATGTGTATAAAAAGAAAACCACCGATCTTCTTCTGGCAATCCCTGTTGGACAATGGTGGGGATTCAGCTCCCAGATTGCTAATGCGGGTGCCATCGAAAATAAAGGGATAGAACTCTCCATCAATACCGAAAATATAAGATCAAGGGACCTTACCTGGAGTACTACTTTTAATGTAGCTTATAACAAACAAAAAGTTTTATCACTATCAAACAGTGTAAAGATCATCAGTACCAATACCGCTAATCCAAGTGGTGTGGTGTCTGGCCGTGAGTTTACAAGACTGGAGCCAGGCAGGGAACTGGGTGTACTGTACGGTTACAAATATGCCGGTGTTCTTAAAACCGGTGAAACATATGCGCCCCAACCAACTTCAAAACAGGGTGATCCAAAATATGTTGACGTAGATGGTGACGGCAAGATCACACCCAACGACGCAACGTACCTTGGAAATACCAACCCTCATTACACAGCAGGTATCAGCAATGATTTCAGCTACAAAGGTTTTGACCTCAGTATATTTTTCCAGGGCTCATTCGGATACTCTTTGTATAACATGAATCGCCTGGTGCTGGAGTCCACCACCAGTACCGATGCACTCAACCGTTGGGTATCCGGTAAAAATGAAAATACTGATATCCCGCGTGAAGGGTATTTTTTAAGCACTTACGGAAGTTATGTTAACTCAAGGTTTGTGGAGAACGCTTCTTACATTCGTTTGAAACTGGTATCACTGGGATATAATATTCCGGTATACAAAATCAAGAAAATTAAATTTATAGATGGAATAAGAGTATATGCATCAGGACAAAACCTCGCAACCTTTACCAATTATACTGGTACCGATCCCGAAGTGAACGTTCACTCCAGTAGCAATGTTGGCGGTGGCATAGACTTCAATGCGTTCCCTTCTTTCAGAACATTTGTATTCGGACTTAAAGCAACTATTCATTAAGTAATAATTGAATGCAAGATTTCAATTATAAAAAACAATAAAACGGCGATGATGAAAAAATATACGATAATATTCCTGCTGATTGCTGGTGTATCACAATACGCCTGCAATAAGAACCTCGATCCTAAGGTGTACAGCAGTCTTACCAATACCAATGCTTTTCAAACCAAGTCTGATGCCATTGCCGGGGTGAACGCAGTATATGCCAGATTGAAAGGGCCGGCAGTAGGTGATAACTTTGATTATTGGACAGTGAGACATTTTGCCCTTACTGATCTTACAACCGATCTGGGCCATTGCAATTATGGTGGTGACCCCGGTCAGCTTTCATTGGCGCTCTGGAACTCTGCCAACGGCTTACTGGCTGAAGACTGGCGTCAGATATACAAGCTTATCGCTAATGCCAATAATGCTATCTACAACATTTCTCCCATGACCACCATTACCGATGCTGAAAAGAAACAGTTCATGGCTGAAATAAAATTCCTGCGTGCTGTTGCTTACATGGATCTTACTGACGCGTGGGGCCCGGTTATTCTGGCTACGGAAAAAGATATTGCAAATCCTAACTATACCAGTCAGCCGCCCGTTTCATCCGTTGCAGATGTAGAGGCTTTATTGATTACTGACCTTACAGATGCCGCTGCCACACTTCCCGTTAACTATGTAAACAATGCCATTTACACCAGCAACGATGTTGGCCGCGCAACTAAAGGTGCCGCTTATACGCTGCTGGCTAAATTATATTTACGCAGGCACGACTGGCAGAAAGTGGTAGATGTAACGAAGCAGGTAATGGACTTACAGGTATACACGCTCTATCCATCCTATCTTGGATTGTTTACTGAAGCTAACAAATGGTGCAGCGAAAATATTTTCTCCGTACTAAGCGATGCCAACTTAAATGGAACAGAATTGCTGAATCACTTCGGTCCGTCAAACCATCCTGTTGTAAGAGACCGGTGGCAGTATTACGCAGTAACCTGGGATTTCTGGAATTCTTTTGAAAACGGTGATGACAGGAAAACCTGTTTTTATCCTTTGTATACCGGCACCGATGGTTTGAAATATATGCAACCTCCATCCATAGCCGCAGTTCCTCCGGCAGGCATCAGCTATATGGCTGATGTTGCCACAAAAAAGTATGCAGACTCAACCGGCTCCACTACCTATTATGATGGTCACAGCGTTGACATTTTACGCTATGCAGATGTATTGTTAAGCAGGGCGGAAGCCATCAACGAAATAAGCGGACCAAATGCTGAAGCAATCGCACTCATCAACCAGGTAAAAGCCAGATCGCATGCCAGACTGCTTGTACAGGCCAATTACACACAGGCTATTTTAAGAGATGCCATCTTACAGGAACGCGGCTGGGAGTTCTTTTATGAGGGCAAACGCAGGTCTGACCTGATAAGGATGAATAAATATGATGTAATTGTAAATGCTTACCTTGCCAGGATTGGTCAGCCGGCTAATATCGTAATGCCTAAGCACAAATATTTTCCTTATCCTCAAAGCCAGGTTAATCTGAACCCTGCCCTGGATAACTCGGCGAGATAATTGTAATGGCTATCAGCTATCAGCAGTCAGCTATCAGAAGATCAAAGCTGATGTTCTTTTCTTCCTGATAGCTGACGGCTGACTGCTGATAGCCAAAAACAGTAATAAGCTTTTCCAAGATGTTTAAGTATTTATCCGGGTCCCTGAATGTTTTTTTTATAGTAGCATTGTTGATAGGATGCGCAGGCGGGGAAGGTAATATTATCGAAGAGATAAGAATAGGGGAACACAGTAACAACGTATTGAAAATACAGATTGATGTAACCACCATAAAAAATGCGGAAGCATTTGTTGAGTACTGGAAAGATAGTAACATCAATAAAAAGATGGTATCTGTTGTGTCGCCTTTGGGAGTATCACATTCTCTTGTTCTTTGCGATATTGTTCCTCAAACAGATTACTCTTTCAACATCGTTACAATACGCGATGGAGTAACATCTGTCAGTAAAAAATATACTTTCAAATCGAGGTCACTCCCTGTATGGCTGCAGGATCAGTTTAAATATAGTTGCAATAACCCGGCACTGTTACCACAGGAGTTTAAAGAGGGATATATGCTATTGAATAAGCGGGAAACTCCGGGTGTGGCCTACATTGTAAATTATAAAGGCGACCTCAAATGGTATCACACGGTTGATGGCACGGGATTTAAAGTTACCCACTTCACCAAAGATACCAGCATCATCTCCATCCTTGGCAAGAACGACGAACCTACAAGCTATGGCAGCGAAATATTGGAAATCAATTTGTTGGGAGATACCCTGATGCACTTAAAAAAAGGGCAGGGCGATTTTAAATACATCATCCATCATGAAATATTAAAAAGAAACAAGAACGAAATCGTTACACTCTTTGTAGCT
>CAXTDO010000450.1:0-5678 GCA_964242315.1 uncultured Flavihumibacter sp. | reverse complement strand
CTAATAACCGATTCCCTTTTTCCTATCTCTTTTATAATTTCCGAACAGTTTCTAAGCAAATCCATGAATAATTGGTAGAAAAATACGAAAGCGACAAAACCGCGATAAGCAGCCTGCAGTAGTCATTATATTCTCATTCTGTAAAAACCACGCTCGTGGCTAGTGAACCCATAGGCTTTCGATTCGATAAAAAGATAAAAGGAAGAAAAAGATTATGAACGGCTAACCTAAACTAGCCAGGTTATGATCTATTTGGCCTCGATACGAATTATACTCAAAAGAGTTAAAGTGCGTGGGATTAATTAAAAAATGGTGCAGTGATTTGGGAACAATAATGTTAACCAGATTAATAATATCCAAACACCAAAATTGTAAGTCATCGATCAGATTGATCATTTTCGTTTGCCTAAAAAACGTACCGGTGATCCTGCCCACATTTCATATTCGCCGATTGATTTATTTACAATTGATCCCGCAGCTATAAGGCTACCATTACCGATCGTAACACCCGGGAGAATAATGCAACCTGTACCGATTCCAACATCGTTACCAATGATCACATCCTTACTAATCACCGGTTGAGAGTTTATTGTTGTTTCTCTATTTATTTCATGATTAACGTCAACAACAATGGTATAGCCCCCAATCATTGTATCGTTACCTATTATAATCTTACTTGTGCAAATGAATGAACAGTACCTTCCTATGAACACACGATCACCTATACGGATGTAATTCTCGTCTGAAAAGGGAAGCTGAATTCCAAAATTCACTTGGTCCTCAATAGTACATCCACTTCCAATACTTACATTTTTTGGCCAGTTACAAACAATTTTTCCGAGTGTCCCACCTGACTTTATATTAAGCCCCAAAAGTTGTAAATATTTTCTTCTCAATAATTTAGTTAGTCTTTTATATTTCGCTCTCGCTAACGCTATTTTTGGTTGCTTCACCTAATCCCATTTTAGTTACAAATATATCCAGCAAATAAGTTTGCAACAAGATATGTAATATTAGTAAAGTCATCAAAATAGTAGACCATTAATCTTTATAAGTGGCATCATTTACTTCTTATATTATTAATAACTATGTCAGATAAGGTCATTGTATATTATCTGACTGAAGATGCCAGTAGACGTAAGATGTTGCCATTGTGATAGCTGGAAGTGACTGTTGTAAAATTAAGAGGTGATGGTTTGCCACTATTTAGCTAAGTATATTAAATGTAACAACAGTAGTGAATGTTCCGCCGGTAAAGGCTTACTCGACGGTTTGGATATCATCATCCAGGTTTACCACAAAATCAACATTTTTATCCTTAATCATATCTGTACCATAATATTTAATTCCTACAGCGTTGAACATTTCTTTAAAAGTCTCTCCTTCATGACCTGTTCCTATTTCTAAACATGGTGACTTAAATTTAATTCTTTTGAAAAAGTAATAAAAGAGAACGCTGAAAGAGTTTAAAATTGCTTTTTGAGAAACGCTGGGAGATGGAGCTTTATAGTGTATAGGTATTTCTGCATAGCGTGTTTTGCGTAACAAATATCTTAGTTCTGTTTGATAAAAATGCGCTTTTGATAATAATTTATAATTTACGAATTTTTGCACAATGTCGGCATGAAATCCCTGAAATCCTGATGTCATGTCATACATCTTTGTACCCAGAAAAATGTTTGAAAGTATTGTTCCAAACCTGGATAAGATTGTTCTTTTCCAATTTGAATCTGAAATTGAACCGCCATTTATAAATCGGCTTCCGAAGGCACATTCATTTCCTTCATTTAAAACTCTTAAAAACATGGGTAATGCCCTTGGATCATGCGACAATCCAGCATCCATTTCTATAATGATCTCATGATTATGCTGAAGTGCCTCTTTATACCCTCTAAGATATGCGTCTACTACATTTTTATTTTCTGGCGCCCAGATTGTTTTAAACCTGTTGTCTTTTAAAGATAATTCCTGGCATAGCTCCAGTGTGTTGTCTTTTGACACCTTGTCAACTATAAAATATACTGTGCCTGTTTCATACTTATTTAAAATTTTAGTAAGCAATGAAACAAAAGGCCAAAAATCTGCCCCTTCATTAGCCATGGGGGTTACAATGGCAAAATTTGATTTAAGTTGCATTAGTTGTTAGTATAAAGGTTAAAAAATAAAGGTTTGATATAACGTAATAATATTTTTACATACGCAGCTCTGCCGTATAATGTCAGGTACTGAACTTTATTTATGCTACTACAGGGTAAAGCCGATTATTATAAGTCTTAGATTAGAAATCAATACATCTTAATAATTAATTGAATATCTTAGATTATCGGCGTTACTTAATAGCTATTTTAAACTAATTTAATTACTAACACTCTTTGAGATGAATCGTCTACTGCAAAAACAAGGCGTGCTTATTTTAGCCTTTATCTTGAATTTCCCATTTATTTTCCTGGGTTATGGAACTGATAATGACACGTTTGTGCTCTTAGACAACGGAAGATCTTTTGTTAACACTGGTTCTTATGTTCCATCTCGTAATCCGGGTTATCTTGTTCATGAGGCCGCGACTTTGATACTGTCGTCTATTGGGGGAAGCGTATTATCTAACGCAGGAACGATGTTTATGTCTCTATTATTTATTTCAAGCTTTTTAAAAGTCTGTTCTTATTTTTCAATACCTAATAAAAATCTCCTGGCGATTCTATTAACGATTCATCCCCTCATTCTAATCAATTCCACAGAAACAATAGATTATCTATGGGCGTTAGGGCTTCTTTTTGCAGGATTTGAATTAATGCTGAAATTCCGTTATTTTTTTGCGGCTATTCTTTTTGGTTTGGCTATAGGTGCCCGACTTTCATCGTTCATTGCCATAGGCTGTATTTTGTGTTATGCTTTTTTTCTTAGGAAAGATGATGCTAGCGCTCAAAGTAAAAAGCATTTTTACCTTTCTATTGTAGTAACAGCTATTGTTGGAATTCTATGCTACCTGCCCTCAATAAATCATTCTCATTGGACCTTAGATTTTTTGAAACCACACATGCCTGATAACGATGCCTGGTCTTTTAAATCACGAGTAGGTAAGCTTGTTTATAAGAACGTGTATTTTTGGGGATTGCCAGCATTTATTTTAATGATTCCGGTATTATACTTAACATATAAAAACCGCAGTTACCTATTTGCAAAACAGTGGGTAAATTTATCAATTATGTCGCTTGCAGTAATAGTCGGATATGAATTGTTGTTTTTAAAATTCCCTGTTCAAACTGAATATCTTATACCAATTTTACCTTTTGTCCTTTTCCTGGTTGGAATAGGATTAAAAAATAATTATCGTATAATAGTTGCATTGATAATATCAGTAGCGGCTTATAATGTTGTTAATTTCAACCTTGCAAAAGCTAATGTTCAAAGAGAGGCAACAGGCGCTAAATTTGGCTTTTGGGTCGAAAGCGGATTATTGCTTCGTGAAACACAACTGAGAATAAAATTTAAAAATTGTGCTTCAGGTGATTGTTGGGCTAAGGTTTTTACAGCGGAATACAGTAAATAAGTTCATGACATTAGATGAAAAGTTGTGCCAGTGTTAATTGTATCATGACGCATTTAATGGCCATTAGCTATCAGCAGTCAGAAGATTAAAGCTCGAAACATTTCCTGCTGATAGCTGAGCGCTGATAGCTCATACATAAACGTATGTTTAACTTAATACTAATGTCGTGTCAAGTATAAAATTTCGTGTGAATTGCTATCAGCTATCGAAGCTGTTTAGGGTTTTATTATTAGGCTGGCTGTGAACTACTTAGAATTGTATGAGATTTAAGCATACTATTCAACATCAATCACTTAAAATAAAACACTAAACAAGTTCATCAGCAGTCAGGTATCAGCAGATCAAAACCTGATAAGCTTTCCGCCGGATGGCTGACTGCTGATAGCCAAATACCAAATTTAACGGTTGACACAACGCTAATGCCCCTGCCACCGCTGGTTAACGAACAGTTGCCGGTTGCTCCAACATCTAGCCCCATTGCTTAGGATGTACTGTTAGGTGCTGATTTTCTTTGATCATCATTAGTATCGTATTAACTTAAATTGCATTTCTCTTTTATTTGTGCCATAGTATTCAAACGCCTCTATGAACATTTTCTTTTCGCCGAATATACAACGCGCTGGTGAAAAAGTCATCAGTATGCCAAGTGTCAAACCTCCCGTCGGCCACCGCTGTGTATATCAGCATTTATGAAAATATTAAAAAGCAGATGCGCAGTAGTCATATGCTATTACTACAGCTTGTAAAAATAAAATAGTCACGCAGGACATCTAACTAAAAAAATTTATGCTTCAGAAATCGGAGCGTTAGCTTTTGGTTTAATATTTTTTGCATGGGTAATTCTATTAGCTTAAATGTAAAATAAGAGACCGAAATGATTACAATAACATATAATGAGTTGAACATAATAAAATTGTATTCGAGGTTACCGTATTTTTCATAAAAACTTTTTTGGAAATAATATAAAAAAATGGGATGAATTAAATAGAGTGAATAAGATATTAAGCCTAAGAAATAAATAAATTTAGAAGCCATGAATAAACCGACTCCGCTTTCACCCGTTGACAAGCTGCCAATTAATGGCACAAATAGGAAGATTACATATAAATCGGATACCTTAAAAAAAAGTAATCCGATAATTAGCATAAGACTTGTGGCTGAAATCGTATTTTGGAATAAAATTATCTTAGGATGGTTACTCACGATTTGGTAGGCTGCAATACCTAGTAAATATTCAGCAAAACATCTTATAAGGGCCGGTACGCTAGGTATGGCAAAATCTCCATTGACAGGTAATAAAGAAGCCTTTAGTCCAAAAGAAAAATAAATAAGCAACAATGCCAGTGATATAATGAAAACAGACCATATTGCTTTATCGTATCTATAACCTATTTTCAGAAGTAGCGGATAAATTAAATAAGCTATCCATTCCGTGCTAAGTGACCACATGTGTACTAATACATAGCCAGGTGCAAAAAGAACAGACAACATGCTCAACCCAATAATAAAGTTAAGTTTACCGCTGAAATGATTTAGGAATATAAAACCTACCACCAGTACAACAAAATACATAGGATAAAGCCTGGCAAACCTTTTTTTCATAAAAGCAATGTATGCTCTGATAGTAACCTCTCTTTCAAAATATCTCTTCGAGGATAAAGTCATAACAAAGCCACTTAAAATAAAAAAAAGGTCTACCGCAATATAACCATGGTTTATAAAAACCTGAAAACCTGATGTCGGGCCAAAATGTTGTACTTCAAGGCTATGATAAAGCGCAACATAAAGAGCTGCAATCCCCCTTATTCCAGTAAGAGCTTTTATTTCTTTACTTTGATTCATACTGAAAAAAAATTAAACAGGTGAATCTATCTTTTAGAGTAAACCACTATCAGAAACCGCAGTTTAGTTCTGCCCTAGTGGAGGCTTACGTCAGACTGTGAAAGAACTAAGCTTATTTTAACAATGTCTTAGATAGATGCCGGAGAAGTACGACCATTTAAGCGATTCTCAGAGCCCTTATTTATTTTTTTCGCAGACAGAGGTTGACGGGTTTGCGATGCCAACGCATTTATGTTTGTTCAGACTACGACAAACGCCGATTGATAATGTTGTGATGAAGATAATC
>CAXTDO010000449.1:536-5680 GCA_964242315.1 uncultured Flavihumibacter sp. | reverse complement strand
CCCCAGCACTTCCTGGTTGGGGTGGCCGGGAAGTTCTTTCCTCAACACCTGGTAGTTACTATCCAGCTTTGAGATGTCGCCCGCGAATTGTTTGTATAATTCAGGTTGCTCTTTTTCTATCTTTTTAAGCTGTTTGTGTTTAAGCTCGATGAGCTTTGTAAAATGATACACTTCCTCTGCATATTCCACGGGTACCTCGCTATTATCTGCTACCGCGATAGCAGAACCGTCCTGCGTTTTGGAAGGTGAAAAGTAATAAACTGATGTAACTACAAGAATAATAGCTGCTGCAATGGCGCTCCATCTCATCCATGTCATCTGCAGGATATTTGCCTGTTTTTTTTTATGTACCGGTAATTCTTTTTCAATAGCTTTCCATACTTTGTTTCCGGGCTCATAGCTATCAAAAGCATCACGGTTATCATTGATAAAATCTTCTACACTTTCTTTCATGATGCGGTTCCTTTTTTAAGGATACAAATTAATTTGTCTTTTGCACGTTTGTACTGTGTGCGGGCAGTGGAATGGGTTATTGCCAGTATCTCGGCGATCTCTTCATGGTCGTATCCTTCCAGCAGGTAAAGGCTTAACACGGTGCGGTATCCATTTGGTAATTGTTGAATCGCTTCTTTTACCTCCTTTACTTTATATTCAATATCTGCTTCATTTACCTCCTCGTCCTGTGGGATATCTGAGATGGATGTATTCTCAATCTCGATGAATTTTATTTTGCTCTTCCTGAGATGACTGATACATTTATTTACCACAATTTGCTTTAACCAGGCGCCGAAGCTGGACTTATACTCAAAGGAATGCAGGTGTTTAAATGCATCTGTAAAAGCTTCCTGCAGCACATCTTCCGCTTCGGAAAAATTATTAAGCAACCGGTAACAGGTGCTGAACATAGCCTTGCAATATTGATGATACAACTCGCTATAGCTGCGACTGTCGCCGTTTTTGCAACGTTCTACCAGTGGATTGTAATAATTGGTGGCTGTAAGCTCCAAACAGATTTATTTTATAGTAAAGACTCGGTGTTGGAAATGATGTTGCATGAAGGTGGGGAATTATTTTAGGTATGAGGTATGAGGTATGGGGTATGAGGTAAGAAACATAGAGTTAAGGAAACACAGAGAAATACTTCGCTAGCAGAATTTACTTATTTTAGAATAGCGTCGTGCTCCTCCGTGTTTCTATGGTTCTTACCTCATACCCCATACCTCATACCTAAAATAATTCATTACTTTGCATGTTATCAAACAACTAGTATGTCCCAGGATCTTTTTCAGTCGCCGGATTATTATTTATTGGACGAATTATTTACTGACGAACAGAAACTCATTCGTGATACCGTTAGATCTTATGTTAAAAAAGAAATTTCTCCGGTAATTGAAGACTATGCCCAGCGGGCTGAATTTCCGCACCAAATTGTAAAACAACTGGGCGATCTTGGTTGCTTCGGACCAACGATCCCGGTTAAATACGGCGGCGGAGGATTGGATTATATTTCTTACGGACTTATGATGCAGGAACTGGAAAGAGGCGACAGTGGCGTGAGAAGCACAGCCTCTGTACAGGGTTCCCTTGTGATGTTTCCAATTTATGAGTTTGGGTCAGAAGAACAAAAGCAAAAATACCTTCCCAAACTGGCCAGCGGAGAATGGCTGGGTTGTTTCGGCCTCACCGAGCCCGATCATGGCAGCAACGCGTCAGGCATGTTATCCAATATAAAAGATGAGGGAACGCATTATATTTTAAACGGCAGTAAAATGTGGATCAGCAACGCGCCCTACGCGCAGGTAGCCGTGGTTTGGGCGAAAGATGAGCGGGGCGACATCCGTGGATTGATACTTGAAAAAGGAATGGAAGGTTTTAGCACCCCTAAAACAGAAAATAAATGGAGCCTGCGTGCATCGGCAACGGGGGAATTGGTGTTTGACAACGTAAAAGTTCCTAAAGAAAATATTTTTCCGGCTGTGAAAGGATTAAAAGGGCCTTTAAGCTGCCTGAGCAAGGCCCGTTATGGCATTGCCTGGGGATCGGTTGGGGTGGCAATGGATTGTTATGATACTGCTTTACGATACAGTAAAGAACGAATACAATTCGACAGGCCCATCGGTGGCTTTCAACTGCAGCAAAAAAAACTTGCGGAGATGATCACAGAAATCACCAAAGCCCAGTTACTGAACTGGCGTCTCGGATCATTAATGAATGTTGGAAGGGCAACGCCGGCACAGATAAGCATGGCGAAAAGAAATGGATGCGAGATAGCTCAAAACATTTGCAGGGATGCCAGGCAGATACTGGGAGGAATGGGTATCACCGGTGAATACTCAGTAATGCGGCACATGATGAACATTGAAAGTGTGATTACTTATGAGGGTACCCAGGACATTCACTTATTAATTACCGGTATGGACATCACAGGATTGAATGCTTTCAAATAATATCAGTGTTATATAACTGTATGTGAAGATATCTTTTATCAGCACTCAGCTTTCAGCAATCAGCAGATCAATGCCGGTCAGGCTTCTTCCTGATGGCTGATAGCTGACTGCTGATAGCAGATACGTATATATTTTCCGGATTTTCTGCCTAATTTGCAGTTATGAAAATCTTTCTCATTGGCTTCATGGGTTCAGGCAAAACGCACTGGGGACCGCAACTTTCTACAAAAATGGGACTGCCTTTCTTTGACCTTGACAAAGTAATCACCGAAAAAGAAAAAAAAACCATCTCTGAAATCTTTACTGAAAATGGCGAAGAATATTTTCGATACCTTGAAAAAGAAGTGCTGGAAGAGCTGGTAGAGGATAACAATGAATTTATCATCTCCACCGGCGGAGGTACCCCATGTTTTTTTAACAATATAAAATTCATGAAAAAAAAAGGAACAGTAATATGGCTCAATACACAGGTGGACATCCTTGTGAACCGGTTGTTGAAAGATAAGTACAGCCGTCCTGTTTTGAAAGATGTTGCAGACGAAGAGCTAAAGCCATACATCCTTAAAAAAATACTAAGCCGTAAATTATATTACGAGCAGGCCGATATAATTGTTAATGAAGAAAGCCTTTCAGTAGATACCTTCGCTGAAATACTCATCAATGCATAGATTCTTTTTAATTGCCGGTAGCCTGCTGGGTGCATTATCTGTAGCGCTGGGAGCTTTTGGAGCGCATAGTTTAAAAAAGATCGTTTCACCTGAAGCGGTTGCTACTTTCGAAACAGGAGTCAGGTACCAGTTTTATCATACTTTCGCTTTATTGCTGATAGCGGTGCTTTATGAAAAATTTACCAACAAATGGCTGGTTTGGGCGGGCAATAGTTTTCTTGCCGGAATACTGTTGTTCAGCGGCTCTTTATACATGCTTGCTTTGTTAAATGCCAATAATAACGTGGGCTTACGTAAGATCGGCATCATAACTCCATTTGGTGGCTTGTTTTTTATTGTAGGCTGGCTGTTCCTATTGTGGGGTGTTTCCCGGCGTGCGATTTAGAGATTGTTCGTTGTTTTTGAAGCAGGATTTTCAGGATTAGAAATAATTCACAGAATCTTGCATCAAGATTCTGTGAATTATTTCTAATCCTGAAAATCCTGCTTCAAAAACTCAACTCCAACGTTGTTGCAGCCCCGCCATCAGGGTTGTTTTCAATTTTGTAACTGCCATCAATACTTTCAACGCGTTTTTTAATATTGCTCAACCCGTTGCCAAATCTTCTCAGGTTATTATGATCAATGCCCACTCCGTTATCAGTAATAGAAATTATCAGTTTTGTATCTATTTGAAATGAGATAACTACCTTGTCTGCTCTTGAATGTTTCAATACATTATTCAATGTTTCTTTGACGCTTAAAAATAAGTTTCTGCGTCTAACGCCGGTCAATTCAATATTTGCAATAGTTGCAGGTATGTTCACCACACAATCTATAGAAGTGTTCTCAAAAAACTCGAGTGCATAAATTCTGATATAGGTGATCAGACTTTCTGCTGAGTCATTTTCACTTTTCATAGTCCAGATAAGCGTATTCATTTTAATAATCAGCTCATCCGCAGAATGCGAGATCCGGTCTATCTCCGGAAACACATTGTCTTTCATCTTCGCTTTAACAATCTCACTCATCAGCCGGATATGAGTAACACCGCTGCCCAGCTCATCGTGCATATCTGTAGAAATACGATTACGCTCATCCTGTTGAGCCGATAACACGGCAAATTGCTTTTCAATATCCTGCATTTCAGTTTTTAGTTTCAAACGCTCTCTTTCTTTTGTTCTGGCTACAATATCTGTCCTATTTTTAAAGGCGAGTGCTGTAAGAAAAAACATGAGTTCAATGGCCAGCCCCAGTTCGTAATAGGTAAGGGCATTGCCGGTTGGCCCGGGGAAATGGTTTTGAACGCTGGTACTGTTCCGGAAATTAATCAGGTATAATGATGCCAATCCGCCGGCAATAAGAAAGCTATGTCCTGCTGCCAGGTAGTTAAGTATTTCATTCTTTTTATTGATGGTGTATATTACAAAAACAACAGCGCCGGCAACCCATAAGAACTTGCTGAAACCTTCAATATTATTTTGCCATACATAATTATCAGTATTAAAATATAAATAGCTGAATAAAGCGATGCTTACGATAATGATGAATTGTTCTGTAAGCATCAACTTATGCAGCCACGGAAAATTATTTTTAGAACCTATAAATTTCCTTAAAAAAATCAGATATATAAAGGTGCCTGCCGATTGCATGATAAAATCAAGATAGGCTTCAAAGAAATTATTAAATGGCGAGGCGGTCCTGAAAAAATATGATTTTAAAAATAACATCAGGCCTAAACAAAAGGCATAACCTGCATAATAGAGAAATGCTACATTCCGGTTTAACAGGTAAACGGCTATAGAATAGAAGATCATCATTAAAAGAATACCACAAAATACAAATGTTATGATGTTCCCGCTCCTGTCCGAATTTTGATAATTTATAATATAGGAACTTAGATAATAATCCCTGATCAGAACAGGCGTAAATGTGTGGGTGTTTGCTTTTATAAATTTTAATTTAACAAAATAGGTAGCTGTTTCATGCGACGCTAACGCTATCTTTTTAAATCCCTTAATTTCGTCAGAATATTGTTGTAATGCTGAAA
>CAXTDO010000449.1:0-526 GCA_964242315.1 uncultured Flavihumibacter sp. | reverse complement strand
GATTTATTCAGTTGATACAATGTAATCTCTTCAAAATAAATACCGGGGAAGAAGTAGAAAGCAATGGTAGTGTCTGCCTGGTTTGTAACGATAAATTTTATATACAAATCTTTTTGAACATGTTCGGGTAAAACTTTTATTGTATAAGGAATGGTATCTGTAAAAGGTAAACCGTTTAACTGTTCGGGTTTTATTGAATGAGTGTCATCCTTATAAAGAACGGCAATTCCGTTAAGGTTTAGGTATAATTTAGTGGTATCAATCCTGATAGTATCTGGTTCTTCAAAGTTTCCAGCCTGTATTGTTGTGTTTACAATGCCGATAAGCAGCAAAATCAACAGGCAGCTTTTCGATTTCATAAAAGGACGTTAAGTTAGGCAAATGTTAAGTTAACCATGAAATCATGTATTACATTGCTATCAGCCGTCCGAATGATTTCTTAACCACAAAGCTTTCCACAAATTTGCCAGTTGAAAATCAGGTAAATGACTTAATTACACTGCATTAGTGGTTTAAAACCAGTAAC
>CAXTDO010000448.1:0-5686 GCA_964242315.1 uncultured Flavihumibacter sp. | reverse complement strand
GGTTGGTGCAGGGTTCATCAAGCAACAAACAAGGAGTGTTGGAAAATATAGCCTGCGCCAGTTTAACACGTTGCTTCATGCCGCTGGAATAATAACGTATCTGCTTATGCGCTGCCTGTTGAAGTCCTACTATTGTTACAATATCATTCACCTTTACTTCCGGTAAAAAAGGCTTGAATACCTGGTGAAAGGTTAACAATTCAATAAACGTCATTTCTTCGATAACTTCCAGGTAAGGCGCTGCTATGGCAATGGATTTAAATACTTCATCAGAGATTAATTGCGGGGCGGTATATGATTGATAAGATATGCTACCTTCAGAACAAACAATTGCCCCCGCTATAACCTGCAGCAGCGTTGATTTACCCGAACCATTGGGTCCGGTAATAGCATAATGGCCTTCATTAATAAAATTGTAAGTAAAATTTCGAAAGATCCAGTCGCGGTTAAAGCGCTTGCCGGCTTTGATACAATTAATCTTCATCTCCGCTGCTTCCTTTAGTGAAGCGTTTAATGATACCTCTTCCGCTTTCACGGATAAAAGTTACAATTTCATCGCGTTCATCACTTGCAGGCAGTTCTTCTTCAATATATTCAAGAGCCTGCGAGGTATTCATGGCTTTATTGTAGATGCACCTGTAGATGTCCAGGATGTGATTGATACGCTCGATACTAAAACCTCTTCTTTTTAAGCCAACAGAATTTACACCGGCATAGCTCAGGGGATTTCTTCCGGCTTTAATATAAGGTGGTACATCTTTACCAATAAGGGAACCACCGCTGATAAAGGTATGCTGGCCTATCTGTACAAACTGATGAATGGCGCCCATTCCGCCGATGATGGCAAAATCACCCATTATCACATGTCCGGCCATTTGAGTGTTGTTACTGAGGATGCAATGATTACCCACCACACAATCATGGGCTATGTGACTATACGCCATTATCAGGCAGTTGTTACCAACCTTGGTAGTCCACCGGTCACGACTGCCCCGGTTAATGGTTACAAATTCACGGATGGTGGTATTGTCACCCACCTGAACAGTAGTTTCCTCCCCTTCATATTTAAGATCCTGCGGAATGGCGGCAATGACGGCACCTGGAAATATGCGACAATTTTTACCAATCCGGGCGCCTTCCATAATTGTTACGTTACTGCCTATCCAGGTTCCTTCACCTATTTCAACATTATGATGAACCACTGTAAATGGATCAACCTTAACATTAGTTGCCAGCTTGGCGTTGGGGTGAATGTATGTATGAGGATGAATCATCTTATTTCCATATTAAATTTGCTTTTTGCGGAAACATTGTTATAGCCTGGCAGGTGTATGTAATTGATGCTGTTAATTTCATTTGGTTCTTCCGCTGTTATTCATGCAAAGCAATTTTACACTCTAATTAATGTATAATATGGATAATAGTTAGGATACAGATAAAACAGAAGCTACATAAGCTGTCAACATATTAAACGTCAGTCATCAGCTTATAATTGCCGATTGATGAGTGATCCTGAATTACCGATCAACAAATTACATATAAACTTCCTGCTAATAAAAGTTAAATATTTAAAAGCTACCCTTTTAAGATACCGTTGCTGACCGTTCCTTTCATGAATCACGCCTTTTAACCAGTTGAGCTACCAGGATAGCCTCGGTGCAAATTTTATTGCCAACAAATACAGTACCCCTCATTTCACAGATTCCTCTCCGGATAGGCGCCGCCAGTTCCATGCGTAATAACATGGTATCACCGGGAACCACCATCCTTTTAAATTTGCAGTTGTCAATTTTAAGAAAATAAGTATCGTACTGGCCTTTTTCCAGCAAGGTGTTGATTGCCAGAATCCCTCCTGTCTGGGCAAGTGCTTCAATTTGCAGAACACCCGGCATTATAGGATTGCCCGGAAAATGTCCTACAAAAAAAGGTTCATTAAAGGTTACGTTCTTTACACCAACAATATAAGATTCGGTTAACTCGATGATTTTGTCAACTAACAAAAATGGGTAACGATGCGGAAGTGTTTGCTCTATCTGCTTGAAATTATACACCGGTTCTTTGTTAGGGTCGTACACCGGTACGTTCTTGACGTGTTTGTTCTTTTTAATATGCTGTTTGATCTTTCTGGCAAAATCAATATTCGAACTATGGCCAGGCCGGTTTGCGATGATCCTTGCTTTGATCGGATAGCCGATTAACGCAAGGTCGCCTACGATATGCAGTAATTTATGGCGGGCCGGTTCATTGGGAAAGCGAAGTTCCAGGTTATTCAGGTAACCTTCACTTTTCACTTCCATCTTATCTCTTTTGAAGGCCTTGGCCAATCGGCCCATTTCTTCAACAGTAACCGGTTTATCAACCACTACTATTGCATTGTTGATATCTCCGCCTTTGATAAGATTGTTATCAATCAGCATTTCAAGTTCGTGCAGAAAACAGAACGTGCGGCAGGGTGCAATCTGAGATTTAAAGTCGGAAAGGGTTTTCAGGTCTGCATGCTGTGTTCCGAGAACCGGGGAATTAAAATCTATTAGAGTAGTAATTTTATAATCACTGGCCGGCATTGCTACCATCTCCACTCTTTTTACTTCGTCGTAGAAGTAAATATTTTCATCAAGAACATACCAGGCCTTTTCAAAATCCTGTTCTACCACACCGGCTTCTTCAATGAGTTCAATAAAGGGCTGCGAACTGCCGTCCATGATTGGAATTTCAGGTCCGTTGATGGTAATCAGCACATTGTCAACGCGCATGCCTACCAGTGCAGCAAGCACATGTTCTACGGTGCTTACTTTAGCGCCTTTTTCTTCCAGTGTTGTTCCGCGCGCCGTATCGGTAACCAGGTCGCAGTCTGCTTTGATTATAGGTTGGTTAGGGAGATCCAGTCTTTGAAATTGAAAACCAAAACCCGGATTGGCCGGTTTAAGTACCATATCAACCATTGCGCCTGTATGAAGTCCTGTACCGGAAATGCTCTTTTCCGAACCTAAAGTATGTTGCTTATCAGCGTTAAAGTTTAGTGCCATGCAGTTTCAGTTCAATCGGGCAAAGATAATTATTCAAGTGAGAAATAGCTTTTTTAATGAAAATTGGCTGCTTGGTATGAAGTTGCCTATTGAATTGTAGTGGTGAACTTTGTGAGTGTTTTTTAACCGCAGAGGGCACAGAGGAAGAAACACAGAGGGCGCAGAGAAAACCCTCTGCGCCCTCTGTGTTTCTTCCTCTGTGCCCTCTGCGGTTAAAAAACTGTTAGAACAGCCGATAGACTTTACCCAATGTATGATGCGCACTAGCTTCAGATTATTTTATAATTCTTGTAAGAAAATAACTGCTTGCCGGTAAGGATCTGAATAAAGTACAGCAGTTTCTCCTTTAAGTTCATGTTGGTTTTAGAGGGGTCGTAATTAAATTTCCAGTCAATACTATCAATTCTCTTTTGCATTACTGACGGGTGTGTGCCGTTAAAGACTTTCAACACATCTATCTGGCTGGCATAATCGTAACCACTTTTATTTTTCTCGGCATAGGATTGTAAAAACGCCTCATCATTCACCCAGCGTTTTGCGAATTCAACTGTTTTTTTTACCTGATCTTTTGGATGTTTCACATAACTATAATGATAAACAGTAGCATCTACCTGTTTCACATGCAGCTTTGTGCCCCTTTCATTTAAATAATTACCAGGTTCGATGAAGCGCCTGAACCCTTGCGAATCGCGATAAGAACGGATGTTTTTGTCATTTCTAACGATGCGGATTTCCTTGTTATGGTAACGGCGGCTGGGAGCTACATGCTTATAGTCTCCGAAGAAATTTAAAAAATGAAACAGGAATCCTTCCACTTTCGGATCTGCCAGATGGGTTTCCATCGCCTGTTTGAGGGGTGTGAGGTCTTTTTCATGAATCACTTCATCAGCCTGTATATGAAAACACCAGTCGCCGGTACAATGATCTAAACCTATATTAGCCTGCTGAGAAAAAATATGTCCGCCTTTTCTTGAGTTTTCATCCCATAGCGTATCAACTATTTTTATTTTTGAATCGTTAAGCGCCACTATCGCTTCTCTTGTTCCATCATTGGAGTCGCCTACTACCATAATGAATTCATCGCAAACGGGAAGAACGGATTGAATGGCTTCCAGGAACGGATAAGAGTAAGTAAGGCCGTTCCTTACATATGAAAAACCGCTGACCTTCATAAAAATTGTTTTTCAATAAAAAACCTGTACGGTTTGCTACCGCACAGGTCAATGAATGTTTATACAGACGAGGCATGCGTTTATTATCAAACTTCTTCCTCCCTTAGCAATTTTACCAGGTTCTCCAGATCTTTTAATCGTCTTTCCATTTCCGGTAAACTGCGATTCAATGCCTGTATGCGCATAGAACTGGAGTAATCAATTGCTGGTATACCTGTTACTGCAGTATTAGGTTTTTTGATAGATTTACTTACACCGCTTTTAGCATTTATCTTACTGCCGTCGGCAATCTGAAGGTGACCGGCAAGACCTGCCTGACCGCCTATCATTACATTGTTTCCAATCTTGGTGCTTCCGCTAACACCTACCTGTGCAGCAATCACCGTATTGGTGCCGATTTCTACATTGTGGGCTACCTGTATCAGGTTGTCCAGCTTAGCTCCATACCTGATGATGGTAGCTCCAATCGTTGCCCTGTCAATAGTTACGTTAGCGCCTATTTCTACGTGATCTTCAATAATTACATTTCCAATTTGAGGAACTTTTTTATAGCTGTTATCCGATTGAGGAGCGAAGCCGAATCCATCACTGCCAATGACCGTACCGGCATGAATGGTTACATTTTTACCGATAATACAATCATGGTATATTTTCACTCCCGGGTGGATGGTGGTATCATCACCTACTCTTACATTATCACCAATAAAAACATGCGGGTAGATTTTTACATTGTTGCCGAGGGAAACGTTTTCACTGAGGTAAGCAAAGGCGCCAATAAAAACATTTTCACCCATTTTGGCAGTGCTGTCAATATAAGCCGGTTGTTGAATTCCTTTTAGCTGCTGTTTTTGTATTTCCTGGTATTTTGAAAGTAATGTGGCAAAAGCGGTATAGGCATCCGCTACCTTTATCAATGTGGCACTAACAGCCTGCTTTAATTCCAGTGATTCGTTAACTATTATAACCGAGGCGGCTGTTGTGTATAAGTACTCTTCGTATTTAGCGTTAGCAAGAAAAGCTAACTGACCCTGCTGGGCTTCTTCAATTTTGCCGAAAGAGTTTACGGTAACATCCGGATTACCTGCAATCTGTCCATTTATAATCGAAGCAATCTGTAAAGCTGAAATTGTCATATGGTGGTCTTTTGTCAGGTATGAGGTATGAGGTAAGAATGATGAATGATTAATTGTGAACTACATATAATTTATCATTAATAATTCATCATTCTTACCTCATACCTCATACCTAATTATAATAACAAATATAAAATTTTTTCACAGGGTTGGCTAAATTATGATGAATGAGGGCATTGTCTACCTCCGAAATATCTTTAACATTGCCGTTCTTAAATAAAATGTTGATCCGTTCATCAGACGGGTCGTAGGTGGTATTTTCTGCTTCCCCTTCAAACAAAAAATATTTGGCTTCCGCTTCCGTAATGCCTAACCGTGTACAAACCTGCTGTCTTTTCTCTGTCAGCCATTCTTT
>CAXTDO010000447.1:0-5698 GCA_964242315.1 uncultured Flavihumibacter sp. | reverse complement strand
GGTCAGAAGTTACGTATGCGGCATAAGCATTCTTTACATCATCCAACGTGATATTTTTAAATGTTTCTTCGGTCTCAAACTCGCCATAGGGATGGGAAATGCCAAAGTTTAAAGCGTTAACTACGCGGCTTGAGATGGCAGATGCGTTTTTTTCGTTACTCTTTAATCCCTGAATTGATTGCTGGCGGAGCTTTTCAAGCGATGCTGCAGGAAAAGACGGATGCCGTAACGCGTCCGACATCAAAGCCACGGCCTTATCTATATATTTAGTAAGAGCATTTACCGTACTTCCTGTAGAAGAAACATTCACCGAGGCGCCTATCAGGTCTACCTCCTCATCAAACACTGCCTTGCTTTTTGAAGTAGTACCTTCATTCATCATTGCACCGAGGATATCTATAACCCCTGCCTTATCTCCTTCAAAAATGGGTGTTCTGTCAATAGTATAAGAAACGGTTACCTTAGGCGCTTTGTGATTTTCCACTACCAGTACTGTAATGCCGTTTGGCAAAGTAAATGTTTGCGGATCATTGATTTTGATGACAGGCGCCGGTTGTGCTTTAGGCGCTTTTGTTCTGTCCACTGTTTGTGAAATTGCCGGCAACACAAGGCTGCTGCATAATAATGCGCCGAATATATATTTTATCATGATAGTTATTGATTAAATGATATGCTTGCTAGGTGTTTTTTTAATTATTTTTTAGGAAGATAGTATAAAACGAGGCGCTGGTTTTTGTTCAGATATTTTTTTGCAGCAGCGCGGATGTCTTCTTTGCTGATGGAAAGGTATTCGCCAAGTTCTGTATTGATCCGATTGGTATTGCGAAAGTAGGTATAGTCTGATGCCAGTTCCTCAGCTACGCGAAGCGACGACAGGTTAGCATCGGCATACTGACTTTCGTAAGTATTCCTGAGCTTTTGTAATTCTTTATCTGTAATAAGGCCGGTTTGAAGTTTTGCTACTTCTTCATCCATATCAGTCATCATTTCATCCGGTGTTTTGCCGGCATTGGGTAATGCGAACATTACGTAAGTGCTGTAATCTTCCCCGCTTAAACTGATTGCTCCTACCTGCAACGCATTCTTTTTTTCATCCACCATTTTCTTCCGTAAGCGTGAACTGGCGCCTCCTGATAAAATTTCACTTACCAGGTCCATTACCTTCTGATCTTTTTCTCTGGTACCGGGAATCCGGTAAGCCAGCATTATCGCAGGTATCTGGATATTTGCGTCATAAGCAGTATCAACCATTGCAGTAGCTATAGGATCTTCTTTTATATCAGGCTGCTTAACCTCCACACCTTTAGGGATAGGCCCAAACCAGGCTCTCACCAGTGTTTTGGTTTTTTCAATGTCTATGTCTCCTGCAATAGAAAGAACGGCATTGTTAGGAGTATAATTTTTTTTGAAGAATGCAATAAACTCATCCAGTTTTGCGGCATTCAGGTGTTCCATAGAACCAATAGGTGCCCATCGGTAAGGATGTTTTGTGTATAACCGCTTCAATATCTCAGCTTGAAACTGACCGTAGGGCTGATTATCAACCCTAAGTCTTTTCTCTTCTTTCACTACTTCACGTTGGGTATTTACGCCGATTTCATTGATAACCGGATGCATCATTCTTTCCGATTCAAGCCATAACCCGGTCTCTAACTGGTTGCTTGGGAATACCTCGTAGTAGAACGTCCTGTCTTGCGACGTGTTTGCATTATTATTGCCTCCATTTGCGGATACCAATTTCATAAATTCTCCGCGTTTGATATTATCGCTTCCCTCAAACAGCAGGTGTTCAAAGAAATGGGCAAATCCGGTTCGGGCGGTATCTTCATTCTTGGAGCCTACATGATACATTACCGATACTGCCACTACGGGTGCAGAATTATCGTTATGTAATATCACATGCAGGCCGTTATCCAGGTCATACTCGGTGAAATTCACTTTTTGAGCTGAAGCATTCTTACCTATCAGCAAGGTCATGCACACCAGCGCCGCTACAATTCTATTAATCATGTTTTTGAATTATTTTTTTGCAAATATATCGTACAATACTGCAATTCGGCGGCATAACTGATAAACGGCAGATTATACGTTTAAATTAACAAGGCTTTTAGTATATATAATGCATTTTATTGTAGTAGCTACATTGTGGGTGTTTTTTTAACCACGGAGGAAAAGCCCAGGTAGCAAGGAGGTCCACGGAGGAAGCTCCTCCGTGGACCTCCTTGCTACCTGGGCTTTTCCTCCGTGGTTAAAAAATTGGCCGAACAGCTGACAGTTATATGAACCGGAACATATTATTTGATATTTATCAAACGCAGGCACTATGCTACGATTTTATATTTATACCAGCAAAAGCAACCTCTTCAATTGAAAGAAGTAGCATTTTAAATGAAGTATAATAATCAAACCATAGTCAATGAAACATTTATTAAAAGATCTTTCGAAGATTCTGATAGTAACGTTGTTGTTACTTAAAACAGCATACGGCCAGAACCTTCCAAAAGTCATCCCGCCTGCGCCCAGTTCATCCGCCCTGTTCCGGTTTGTAGATTACCCGATGGATTATTCTACAGGCTTGCCACAAATCAGCATTCCCATCTATGAAATAAAAAGCGGAAGCCTTACTATACCTATCAGCATCAGCAATCACGCATCCGGCAGAAGAGTAAGTGATCAAAACGGACAGATTGCCTTGGGCTGGAGTATAAGTGCCGGCGGCATGATTTCCAGAACCGTATACGGCTCAGCAGATTTTGGCGCGAGTGCAAGCAGCTACCCTTTCCCTGCTCCCTTTAATGTAAGTAACATCAATATTAAAAACGACCTGGCCTATCTGCAAAGAATTACGCACTTCGACAATGATCCAAACCTTTCTCCCATGGGCACATGGATGGATTCGGAATACGATGTGTTTTCCTACAAATTCGGCGGGCATAGCGGTAAATTTATTTTTAAAGACAGTAACCATATTAAAGTACCTGCGTTCTTGCCGTATAAGCCTTTTAAGCTAATCACCCATCAGGCATGGGGATTATCAGGAATTGACATTACAGATGATGCAGGCATACAGTACATATTTATAGGTAATGAATCTTATACTGCAAATGGACAGTCGGTAACATCCGGATTTAATATACAAAAAATGATATCCGCTGATAAGTCAGATACCATCAGTTTTAGCTATACCGGCTTTCATGAAGAACGGACGTCAATCAATCAGCAGACTGTATTAAACGATTTAAATAATGTTTCGCAACCTGATTATCCGTTTAACTTATATGAGCTTGAAAATAACGAAAGTACCAGTCATGATACTTACCAGACCTCTCATCTGACTGAGATAGACTTCAAGCTGGGTAAAGTAATCTTTAATTTCGTAAACGGATCGGATAAGATCGATAATATTCAAATCAAAGATTTAAATAACCATACGTTAAAGACAATACGATTCAACAGGTCGTACCGGGAATCATTATCAGAAATGGGTTATGCTTTAGACAAGCTGGATAGCCTCGCTTTTCATGATGAAACCGGAGCATCTATCGAAAATTATTCCTTTGAATATTATCCAACAGTTTTCACTGGTAATGCATCTCAGATAGATGTACGTCATCGTGACTGGTGGGGTTATTACAACGCCTCTGGGCAACATGATATGGTTCCGTATTATACCGGTCTTGAATACCAGTATAAACCTACCACTCAGATAAATCAAAATTACAGCGTTGGTAATCCTTCTTATAAAAGAGAGCCTGATTTAGCTGCTTTAAAAAGCGGCATGTTGAAAAAGATAACCTATCCAACAGGTGGAAGCGCCGAATTTATATATGAAAATAACAGGTATTTTACTTATCTCAACAATCAGGAAAAGCCGGGTCCCGGATTACGTATCGCCCAAATTAAAACGGATGATGGTGCCGGGCACGCTTACTATAAAAGTTATAAATACGGCTCGAATGAATCAGGATATGGTGTTATTGATATGGAGCCAAAGATGACTACGATGGCATCGCAAACTTATTACAATTATATACCTACGTTTGAGTCTGCCATGTCTGGTGATTACAGGCAACGAATCTTTTATTCAGGATTTAATCCCGAACTGAGTGCGTTGGCTGAAAGGCCCGTGATATATACCGAAGTTGCCGAATACAACGGCACTGAAACGGATAACCTTGGAAAAACAGTCTATAGATACGACTATTACGCCTGGGCACCTGCAACCATGCCTTCATCAATAGCCGGGGCTATATCCAAAATGCATATTTATGATTTTAACTACTGGAACACTCCTTCTTTGATTTCGAAAACCGATTATAAAAGGGTAGACGATGCAGGATCTTTATCCTATCAAAAGCAGAGAGAGTCAGTAAACAGTTATGCGGTGAACACTACGGAATTTATAAAAGGCTTACACGTTCAGAAAGTATACTTGTACACCCAGAATGGTAGGGTTATAGGTGGATTGGGTAAATACCCCGAGGAGGAAGGCGTTCAATCAAATAATGTTCCGGTATACTCTTTTAATGAGTACCGGATACCGGCAGGCTATAAGAATTTGATAAATACTACTGAAACGTCTTACACCGATGACGGACACAGTATCACAACATCTGTTGCCTATAAATACAATCCTTACCAGCTTATAAGCGAAACTGCTAAAGCGGCTTCGGACGGAGCCGTATTAACCACACAGGTTAAATACCCTTTTGAGTTAACTCAGGATCCTGTTTATGGCAGTGCATCCAGGGAGATGGTTAGCCGTAATATGATCAACTTTCCTATTGAACAGAGTGACTATAAAAATGCTGTTCATATTAAAAGTGTAAAAACTAAATATAAAGACTGGGGTAACAATTGTGTGGCGCCTGAATTTGTTGAAACAAAAACGCTCGATAACAAGTCGGAAGTTATGTTAAGGTATCTTGCCTATGATGACCGGTCTAACATTTGTGCTGTGGCAAAAGAAAACGATGTGGTGAATGCTTACCTGTGGGGTTATAACAAAACACTTCCTGTGGCACAGGTTACAGGTGCGGATTACACTACTATAAATGCATTAGTGAACCAGAGTATTTTAAACAATCCGCAAAGTACAGAACAGCAGATTACCAGTGAGCTTAACAATATCCGTAACGCGCTTTCTGCAACAAAAGCCCTTGTAACAACATTTACATTTAAGCCTCTTGTCGGCATGACCAGTCAGACAGATCCAAACGGTAGAACCACTCATTACACATATGATCCTTATGGAAGACTTTCTTACATAAAAGATCATGATGGTAACATACTAAAAAAATATTGCTATAACTACCAGGGGAGGCCGGCAAGTTGTAATCTTTATTTTAACAGAGACTACAGTGGTAACTACAATTCCCAGCGTTGTGCCCCGGGAAGTTTTCAACCGTATTATGTGAGCGTGCCTGAAGGTACATTCAGTTCCACCACTTCACAGTCCGACTCCGATTTGCAGGCGCAGCAGTATGCCCAGCAGCAGGCTAATCAAAACGGCACCTGCCTGCTATCTTACCTTACCTTAAATTTTTACAACAGAACAGACGCCTCTGGTTATACTGTAACGCTTTATAATATCGCTACCGGAACTTCTTATAATTTTTCAGTAGCAGCATACAGCAGCGGGGCGATACAGATACCGGTAGGCACCTATAACATTTCTATCTATAACAACTATGATTAC
>CAXTDO010000446.1:0-5704 GCA_964242315.1 uncultured Flavihumibacter sp. | reverse complement strand
AGTCACAATCATCAACCACCCCCGATGAAAAACGTGCTTCGCATCGTTTTTCATCATCCCCTCCTTGAAAAGGAGGGGAACCTTGAACTCGAATTTCAAAGCCTTAACTTCATAACATTATTCTAACAGGCCGCAATTTCTAACTACAAACATTTATCATAAACATGACACAACCAATTATATTTTCCATAGACGATGACCAGCAGGTGCTACGGGCTCTTAGCCGCGACCTGAAAACAAAGTACCGCCAGAATTATAAAATATTAAGCACCGAATCTGCCAGTGAAGCTTTGGCCAGCCTTCGTGAGTTAAAGAATAAAGGGGAAGATGTTGCCTTGTTCATTTCTGACCAGCGCATGCCTGAAATGGAAGGGGTTGATTTTTTAGTGAAAGCCCTGGAATTTTATCCGAAAGCTAAAAGAATTCTGTTAACCGCTTATTCGGATACGGACGCCGCTATCAAAGCGATCAATGATGTAAAGCTTGATTATTATCTAACCAAGCCCTGGGACCCGCCGGAAGAAAAATTGTATACCGTAATTGATGACCTGCTTGAAGAATGGCAATTTGATTACAGACCCGATTTTAAAGGCATTAAACTGATCGGTTACCAGTTCTCACCAAGATCACATGAAATCAAAGAGTTCCTCGCCGGCAACCTGGTGCCATATATCTGGCTTGATGCGAATGCTGAAGAAGCAAAAGTTTTGTTATCAGTAAATAAACTGGAACCAAAAGATCTGCCTGCGGTTTTTTTGGAAGACGGCAGTCTTCTTAAGATCCCTGGTATCATTGATATTGCAGAAAAAATAGGGCTCAACCCAAAAGTAAAACGCGAAGTGTACGATGTAGTGATTATCGGTGCCGGTCCTGCCGGACTAGCGGCGGCAGTTTATGGGGCATCGGAAGGGTTGAAAACATTACTGGTGGAAAAAAAAGCCCCTGGCGGCCAGGCAGGTACCAGTTCGAAGATTGAGAACTACCTTGGGTTTCCAACCGGTTTAAGCGGCGCTGACCTTACCAGGCGCGCCATCACCCAGGCTACGCGTTTTGGTACCGAATTCATATCCCCGCAGTCTGTTAAAGAGATCACGGTAAAAGATGGATACAAGACTATTTTTTTGAGTAACGACACTATCATTAATACCCGTGCAATAGTTATTACAACGGGCGTTGATTACCGGAAACTTGAAACCAAGGGAATAGCTGAATTTACAGGTGCAGGAATTTACTATGGCGCTGCCACAACGGAAGCCTCGTCATGCAAAGATAAATCAGTATTTATTGTCGGGGGTGGCAACTCGGCCGGGCAAGCCGCCATGTATCTATCTAAATTCGCAAAAGATATTTGCATCATCATAAGAAAAGAAGACCTGACGTCAACGATGTCGGCTTACCTGATTGATCAGATTAAAGAGGTGGAAAGAATATGTATCAGAAGCAAGAGCGAAATCATCGAAGCGAAAGGATCTGAAAAACTGGAACAGATTGTAATACAAAATATCGAGACAAAAAGATGTGAAACGGTAGATGCCGATGCCTTATACATTTTTATCGGCGCCAAACCCTATACGGAATGGTTAGGTAACGAGATTGTGAAAAACGATAAAGGATTTATTGAAACAGGCAGGGAGCTGGAGCGTTATGAGAACTTCGGCAAAGTATGGAAGATGAACCGTGATCCTCATTTGCTTGAAACCAGTTGTCCGGGCATATTTGCTGCAGGTGATGTGAGGGCAGGGGCAATGAACCGGGTTGCTTCGGCCGTTGGAGAGGGATCAATGTCAATTAGCTTTGTGCATAAGTATCTTGCGGAAGTCTGATTTTAATTGTTAGTGGTTAATGGTTAATCAATGTAGTTGACTTGAAAAGAAAATGCTCAATATTCAACTATCAATATTCAATTCTCAATGAAGAACTCTTGACAAAATGACAACTGTCATAATTGAAAATTGATAGTTAAATATTGATTATTGAATATTTTCTTCATTTTAGGCTTCTTAAGTCAACGACATTGAATTTATAATTAACCACTAACAATTAGCTTCCCCTGTTAGCACCTGTTGACCTTACTTTCTTTGTAACAGCCGCCGGCTTTGAGGTACCGCTCTTCATAAACTTGGAACCTTTTCCCTGGTTCTTTTGATTTTTGCTGTTCTGGCTATCTGATTTCTTGTTATTAGTAGGTAATGACATAAATTAGTTTTTATTAAACAAATTTAACGGCTTCCTGATTTCTTTTCAAGAAAATAATTACTCATTACTATACATTACCTGATACTCAAAATGTCAGATCGGCTTTATCATGTACCTTTAATTACTCATAAAAGAACACTATTATGTTAAAAAGAATCTCAATGTTTGTGTGCTCAATTGCAGTATACACGGTGTCGCTGTCCCAGGCAAAACACGAAGACACCGAGTTTTACGACCCGGTACCAGCGGTTGTTAAACCCGGTAATGCAAACGGCGGCGCGCCTTCAGACGCTATTATCTTATTTGATGGAAAAAATCTTTCCGAATGGGTTTCCTCAAAAGATACCACGGCGCCTGCCGGATGGACGCTGGCAAAAAATGTAATTACCGTTAATAAATCCGCCGGTGATATCCAGACTAAAAAGCGGTTCACCGATTACCAGTTACATATTGAATACAGGATTCCTTCCAACATAACAGGTGAAGGACAGGCAAGAGGCAATAGCGGAATCTTTCTGGCTTCATTTGCCGGCGGTGCCGGCGGTTATGAACTACAGGTTCTTGACAATTATTCCAACAAAACTTATGTAAACGGACAGGCAGGCAGCATTTACAAACAGGTTCCTCCATTGGTAAATCCATGCCTTCCTCCGGGAGAATGGCACAAGTACGATGTTGTGTGGACTGCACCCCGATTCAACGACGATGGCACCGTAAAATCGCCAGGACGTGTAACCGTTTTCTTAAACGGCGTGCTTGTACAGAATAATTTTTCACTTAAAGGCGATACACCCTATATCGGTCAGCCTTCATATCACAAACATGGCGCGGCACCTATCAAGCTGCAGGCCCACGGCGATAAAAGCGAACCTATTAGTTACAGGAACATCTGGGTGAGAGAACTGTGATAATGATTAATTATTAACTGATAGTTGTTGAATATTTGACAATTATCATTAACCTTATAGCTTCACGTATCAAGAAATTTACCGTTTAATGATTAATATTAATAATACTATTTATCACTACCCGTTAATAATTAATAATTAATCATTAATCATTAAATTGAACTATTACTCCCTCATCAAGCAAATAGACAGTTACATCTCCGGTATATTATCGGGAGATACGGACAAGGAATTGTTATACCATAATCTTGTTCATACGCAACAGGTAGTATCAAACGTTGCAAAAATCGCTACGCATTACAAGCTGAATGAGAAAGACTATTTTATAGTAATTGCGGCAGCCTGGTTCCATGATATAGGATATTTTATGGGTGATGCTGCAGGACACGAACTGACAGGAGCTGAAACGGCGGCATCCTTTCTCAGAGATAAAGGCGTGGAAGAAGAAACAATAACAAGTATAAAGAACTGTATCATGGCCACACGCATGCCACAGTCGCCCAACACGCTGCTGGAACAAATTGTTTGTGATGCAGACCTTTTTATGTTGGGCACCGATGATTTTGATGCAAGAAACAAGCTGATGCGGAAAGAAGCTGAATGGCACGTTAATAAAAAAATAAGCAAAAGCGACTGGCGAAAAAGCACCATACAATTGTTGCAATCACACCATTTTCATACTGATTATGCGCATCAGCTACTTGACGGTAAAAAGGCCGAAAACCTGGAAAGATTGAAGCGCAAGGATGCAGAAGGAGACGAGGAATCACCTCATCAGTTACAGATTATACCCGAGAACAAAAACAGTACTCCCATAAGCGAAACAGCCTATGTTAAAAAGCAAAAGGTGGTACGTCCTGAAAGAGGAATCGAAACCATGTTCCGCATCACATCAGGAAACAACCAGCGGTTAAGCGATATGGCCGATAATAAGGCTCACATCATGATCACTACGACCTCTATCATTATTTCCGTTTTGCTTAGTGTATTGTTGCGCAAACTTGAAGACAATTCAAATCTTATTATTCCTACGTTGATGCTGCTTGCCGTATGTGTTATCACTATGGTTTTTTCCATTTTATCTACAAGGCCTACCATACCTCCCGGTACTTTCACCCAACATGATCTTGATGAGAGGAAAACAAACCTGCTTTTTTTTGGTAATTTTTACAGGATGAATTTTGAAGATTATTCCGCAGGCATGAAACAGATGATGAACGACAGTGAATTTTTATACGGCAGCCTTACCAGGGATGTATATTCACAAGGCGTAGTACTGGGCAGGAAATACCACCTGCTTCGCGTGGCATATGATGTGTTTATGTTTGGGATCGTTTTGTCTGTAATAGCTTTTGTGATCAGTTCTATATTTTTCGGGCGTTGAAATAAGGGTATTTTTTAAGCAACCCGATAGGGCAATGTTATTTGGTTAGGATTTGAAGTGCAGGTTCAGGTTCCCCTCCTTTCAAGGAGGGGACGATGAAAAACGATGCGAAGCACGTTTTTTATCCGGGGTGGTTGATGATTGTGACTAATTAGTCTGGTCGTTATCAATGCCGCCCTAAATGCAAGTTACTAATCACATGCAGCCATCAACCACCCCCGTTCAATTAAGTGCTTCGCATCTTAATTGAACGTCCCCTCCTTGAAAAGAGGGGAACCTGAACCCGCATTTCAAAACTCTGAACCGCACATAAAAGTCCTTAACTAAATGACATAGACAAAGGGGTTAGTCAATTAACGTTTACAATTGCATGTCAATTCTTGTTTAAAATCATTCAAGATGTGTCTTGACAGTAATTACCAACATTAAATTTCAACTTTGAATTATATTTTCTTATCGATCACTTTTATTATCCTGCTAATCCCTGCATGCAGGCCTGTTGATAAAACAGGACAAACACTGCAAGGCTACGACATCAGCAAGCCGGAAAAATTTTATATGCCTGAAAGCCTCCATGAAATTTCTGGCATTTCATTTCATAAAAAGAACAGCGACACTATCTACGCCATCCAGGATGAAGAAGGAAAATTGTTCCGGCTTGCATGGAACCAAAAAAAACAGTATCATTCAAAATTTGGCAAAAAAGGAGATTATGAGGACCTGACCATTGTACGGGAAAAAGTCATCATCCTGAAAAGCAACGGCCATCTTTTTACATTTCCTTTTGAAGAAACAGTTTATGAAGAACTGGATAGTGTGCAGGAATGGAAACACCTGCTACCGGCTGGTGAATATGAAAGTATCTATGGTGATGATACTGACGGAAAGTTATACCTGCTCTGTAAAAACTGTCCTGAAGACAATATGAAAGACAAAGTATCAGGGCATATTCTGCAATCAGGTGACTCCATCTACCCTATAGGCACATTCGAAATAAATGTGCACGATTTAAAAACATTCACTGGTAAAGTGAAAAGAGGCTTTCGTCCTTCGGCACTGGCAAAAAATACCGTGACCAATGATTGGTATATTCTTTCGGCAGTAAATAAAATGCTGGTGGTAGCTGACAGCAGCTGGAAAATAAAAGAAGTTTGCGCGCTGAATGCCAGAACATTTAATCAGCCGGAAGGAGTGATTTTCGACAGCTCCGGCAACC
>CAXTDO010000445.1:0-5709 GCA_964242315.1 uncultured Flavihumibacter sp. | reverse complement strand
CCTTGAAAGGAGGGGAACCGGAACCTCACATTTCACATCGTCCTCTAAATACTGGTGTCCTAACCGTAGCCGTTGGAGCTACCGATGGCACACAAATAACATGAAATCATCTGTAAAATATTGGACGGAGTTTTGACCAACTGGCTGTTAAATTTGTAATGTTATTTAGTCTTAACCGTGTGCCGTTAGGCACCAGATATCGGTAGAAAGAACAAATACGAGGACACCAAGTGCCGTTAGGCACGCAATATCGGTAGGAACGATTTTTATGAGAGCAATCCTCAATGGCAATAACCGATATTGCGTGCCTACCGGCACTTGCCTGTCTCTTCATATACCTGCTACCGATATTGTGTGCCTAACGGCACTGTACTCAACTTTTTTCAACAACATTAAACCATGGACCCCATACCAACAACAATAACCAACACCCCTCCCGAAAACCCGGCTTCAGACTTTAACTTCCTCCGTCAGGAAGGTATAAAATATTTGCAGCAACTGGCCGGTGCTATCTGGACCGATCACAATATTCATGACCCCGGTATTACCATTCTCGACCAGTTGTGTTATGCTATCACCGACCTGAGTTACCGCATAGACTATGACATAAAGGAACTGCTGGCTACAGAAACCGGCAACCCATACGAAAGCCTTTACAGTCCGGCGCAGGTACTTACTGTAAATCCCGTTACCATCACAGACCTGAGAAAGCTGGTGATAGACGTAGAGGGCGTTAAAAACGCATGGATCGAGAAACAAACACAAACTGATCCTTCTTTATACTATTACCCGAATGACAAAACGCTGAACCTTTTTACAAGTCCCGGCAAGAGCGCTGAGCGACTGAATATCCGGGGAACATACCGGGTACTGATAGAAATGGGGTACTCGGTAGATAGAGACCAAATAAAAGCCGCCGTAACAACGCGCCTCCACGGCTGCAGAAACCTTTGCGAAGATTTTGATGACATCAGCATTCTTGACATTGCACCCGTGGTTGTTTCAGGAACAATAGAGGTGGGACAAACGGACGATATCAACCAAACCGTGGCAGGCGTTTTATTCCGGATCGCACGGTTCATCTCACCGTCGTTGCGGTTTTATACACTGGCTGAAATGACGCAGAAAGGAAAGACCATCGACGAAATATTTGAAGGACCGGCCCTTAACCATGGCTTTATAGATGATGATGAATTAGAATATTACACCCGCAAAACAGAATTACATACCTCCGACATCATCCGTGAAATCATGGACGAGCCGGGCATATCGTATGTAAGCGATATCGCAATAGCCATAGACAGTATCCCGCCGGGTCAGAACTGGTTTGTTACTTGCACCGGCAATCAGACACCTGCATTAGATCTGGATAAATATACCGATGACTCCAGAACGCTTGATAACCTTGTGTTCAAAAAAAATAATGTGGTACTTACCATTAACAAGAACCGCGTGAAAGTTATTTTTGAGGAGCTGAAAAAAAGCCTCTTGAGTCTGCCTATGCAAATGGAAGAAAGGGATATCGTTCCCCAAAAAGGCCTGCTTCGTAAGATCGATGGTTACTACTCTATCCAGCATCACTTTCCGCAGGTATATGGTATCGGTGAAGCAGGACTTCCCGAATCCGCCTCTCCACAAAGAAAAGCCCAGGCCAATCAGCTAAAAGCTTACCTGCTGCTATATGAACAGATATTAGCCAATTACTATTCGCAGACAGCACACTTAGGCCGGTTGTTTTCTTTTTCAGCCGCCAGCCGCCGTACTTACTACTGCCAGTCGCTGCTGAACGCTGTTCCGGGGGCGAAAGAAGTTATCAGGAGTGATAAAAAAATGGCAGCCGCGGTAGAAACTTCGGCCGAGGCCTTTCAACGAAAAAATCGCCTGCTGGATCACCTGCTTGCCCGCTTCGGCGAAAGCTTCACCAGCTATTCTCTACACCTGGCAAGCTATCAAAGCAAACATCCGGGCCAACCTGCACTGACCGATGCCAACACAAGGAAAACAAGGATCTGGAATGATCGCTTTGTTGCAGAAAAACTGGTGGAAGACAAGATAAATTTTCTGGCAAACTATCCGCAGGTCAGCAACGACAGGTATAAGGCTTTTAACTATAAAGAAGAAAGCTGGAACACCAATAATATATCAGGACTTGAAAAAAGGATTGCGTTGAAACTGGGAATCAGCAATTACACCAGGCGCTTTCTTGCCGCCGGTAACGAGCATGATGAAGAAGGCTTTCACCTGATCGAACATATCTTGCTGAGGCCTGTGCAGGAAGATGTAGACGCACAAACGCCTTACCGGATTCCTAAACCCATTACGGCATTTGAGCTCCTTGATAACCGGGTGGTGAGATGTACGTCCAAAGTCCACGGCCTGCAAAACGGCGAACGGGTGTCTGTCACCTTCGGACCCAAATTGTTTACAGGAAGTGAGGAAGTAAGTCATGTGTTACCAGACACCTTCGAGATTGTTTTACAGGAAGACTTTAAGTTTCCCACTGGCGATGCGCAGCTTAAAGACGCGCTTGCGTATACGCAATGGGTACGTGACGTGAACATACCGTTACTTGCTTTTTCAAATTCTGCGGCTGATGCTCCGGTTGATCCTTACTCCCTTCAGTTTACATGCATGTTCCCTGACTGGATTGGCCGCTTCAAAACTGATCCGGCCAGTCCGGATGATCATCCTTTCCGTGATTTTGTGGAAAAGACAGTTCGTGAAGAAACACCCGTACATCTAACCGTATATATCCGTTGGCTGAGCGCAACCGAAATGGATCGATTTGAAAAATCTTTCAAACTTTTTTTATCCCAACTGCAAAAAATCAAGTAAAATGCCTGCAGAAGAAAGCCAACCAGAGGTTGCCGCGTTCATATCCAGTGATGTACAAATGGAAACATTAAAATTCAGGGCTTATAGAAACAGCCTGATAGATATGCTTACGCTGCCGGTGAACACCTATCCCCTGCCCGATACGCCTCTGTCTGCTTCCCAGGCGGTGGTGCAATACGAACAGCCGGGCACTATTATCCTCTCTTACAGCCAGCCCGAAGTGTCGTATCAGATCTTTGATCAAACAAAAGGAAAGCCCATTGACATTAACAACACAACAGATGAAGACAACGGGGTGATCGCTACCAATACCCAACCACTTACAGAAGAAGATTATACCTTCAGCGTGCTGGCTACCAAAACCAACAAGCCGGAGATACCGGTAAGCATATCGCTTCTTCAGACCGTTCTTATTAAAGTGGGCATTAAAAAAGACCTGGCCTTAGAGGTCGCGCCGGTTCAATACGGCGCCCAAGCGGTTGTTATAGTTAAAGAAGCCCAACGCGGTACCATGTACCAACTGTTTGACCCGCTAAATAATCCGCTGAGTGTAGCAACAAACAGCGGCGCAGGTGGCGACCTGCCGGTGAGCACATACCTTCCATTATACGAAGATGTAACGGTCTCGGTTAAATCTACCAATATTAAAACCGGCCAGAATGGTATGCTTGACAAACAGGCTAACATCCTCGTATACCCAAACACAGCATCGAAACCCGGGCTTATCAGCGCAGTCGCAGATTATAAAGGTAGTAACTCCGTTACCCTGCCCTTAACGCAAAAAAGCGCGCTCTATCAGTTACGCTTCCAGGATATTGATGATGATACCGTTGACAAAGAACTGCAGAAAGACAACCATATCGGAGAACCTGTATCTGGCAATGGCAGCATGATTGAATTGCCTGTAAGCATGCTGACAGAAGACCTGACTATAAACATCCTGGCTATAAAAACGCCATCCGGACTTCAGCAGCAGTTGCCTTCAATAAAGGCTATCCCTGTAAAACCCGACATCAGCCAACAAATAAGCGTGGTTGAAACCAACCTGAAGCCCGGAGATACCGCTACCATCAGGGTTAGCAAAACACAGCGAGGCGTTAAGTACCAGCTAAGAACGGCAGATGGCGTCAACGTCGGTAACCCTGCATATCATCATAAAAATTACGGCATAGGAAAGGCGCACATCGAAGTTGACTTCGTCATTGATACTTTTACAGACGACTTTGTACAACTCTCCACCGGTCGTTTGGAACAAACAACCACCTTTAACGTGCTGGCAACTAAACCCACAACAGGCGTATCGGCCCAGCTTACAAATACCATAACCGTAGAAGTAACAAAAGTAGTATGAGCTGGCAGCGACACGTTATTAAAAAGCAGGTGATTGAACTGCAGTTATCCGGCGATATCAACAGCAGGCAGATCAACGATCGTGTATCGCAGGTCTTCAGAGATCAGTTACTGCCATTAATAGACAGGATTCTCTCCACAAATAGCACAGCCGGATCTGTTGAAAAAATCGACCGGCTTGAGCTCGACCTTGGCGCCATGCCCTTAAGCGATTGGGAAACCTTGTTTGTTCAAAACACAGCCACTGAACTGGAACGCACCATACGCCCTGCAATCAAAAAGAAGGAACCGCTGGCGCCGATAAAAAAACGAGCTACAGAAAATAACAATGCACCGGCTCTCGACATGATCGCTTACTTTTTGCAAACCGGTTTGTTACCCTGGTGGGCAAAAGAAAACAATCATCATACATTTGAACAGGCCCTGAATGAAGCGCTCCTCCATGAACCTTTCCGGCTTCGCAAGCTGCTACGAACGTTGCTGCAGGACGAAGCCGGCTTAAAAAGGCTTATTTACTCCTGCGGCAATGACATGGTTTACAGGATCGTTTCCTGCCTTACTTCCTTTAAGGATGATGAATTAAAAAAAGTGTTTACGGAGGCGGCCAGAGACAGCCTTCCTACAAAACAGATAAGGCAAATCTGGTGGCACGCGGTATTCGTCATATCAATCAATAAAGATGCACTGTCTGCCCGAAAGCTTGCTGACAAAGCTACTAGCCTCATGGCAAGCTGGAAAGCGGACTCAATAAAGCAGCCTGCCACACTACATGACGCAGCGGCGTCAGATCGGCAAAGCCTGCATCATGTAGCGGAAGCAAACATGGAGAAACTGATAGAGGAGGTCAGCAACTACAATATACATCAGCCAGGAGGTGTCCGCACATTAGAAAGGTGCATTCAGCAATTAAAAACATGGCAAAGCAGGCATGAGACTAATGGTGATCAAAATCACTTTCTCACATTGGACCAACAACTCAATGACATAAAGGCGCTGCTCACGGCTCATTCATCAACCGATGCTGAACCGGCTCTTCATACAGTGATAACATCCAGGAAAGAAGAGCTGATTCATCTCATCCGTCACCATGCAAACACAATTCGTCAAAAATCCGGGGTTTTTCCATCTTCTGCAGCTCACAACGTTAAGCCGGCCCCTGTAAAAAAGATGTACAACCCGTTTAGTGATACAGAAAAACTCTCTGTTAGCAACGCCGGACTGGTGCTGTTATGGCCGTTTTTGCACCGCTTTTTTACAAATCTTGCACTTACAAGCGACAAAGCATTTGTTAATGAAAATGCCGCGGAGAAAGCGTGCCTCCTGCTTCAACATATCACCGGGGTATCGCCTGGTGACCTGTTTGAAGCGCAGCTACCTTTAAATAAAATATTATGCGGTATCGACATCGCACAACCCGTTAATACCGATTGGAACATTGAACCGGAGGAAGCCGAAGCAGCAGAAAACTTCCTGATGGCCGTCATTCAAAACGGTCAGTTATGGAAAACACTATCTGTACCCGGC
>CAXTDO010000444.1:0-5721 GCA_964242315.1 uncultured Flavihumibacter sp. | reverse complement strand
GATTTTGGAAGAGTAACCAAAGGATTTGCACAGCATTTACTCGGCAAAGTATACCTCACCAGGGGATATAAACCGTATGCCGTGTCCACTGATTTTCAACAGGCCGCTACGTTGTTTGAAACCATCATCACCGGAACCACTTATTCTTTAAAACCAAAATATGCCGATCTCTTCGATCCTTCCATTGCAAATTTTCAGGTAAATCCCGAGGTGATATTTTCGGTACAATACAGTACCGCCACTACCTCAAACGGCGGTGGCAGCAGCCAGTACCAGCTATTTTTATGGGACAACCAGAACACGCCGCTGATAGGCCGGAGCGTGTTGTACGGAAGATCAAATGCCGCTGCTGCTCCTGACCCGTATTTTTTCAGCTTATTTGATAAAACCCGCGACAGTCGCTACCAGGCTACCGTTTATGAAGCGTTGCTCACACAGGTAGCCGGCTCATTCAACGGTAAGAGTTATGCAGTAGGTGACACCTTACTTTATTATCCACCTGTAGCTTTTACGCCGGCGCAAAAAGCCGCTAAAAATTATATCGTTGTCAATCCTGATGAATACCGTAACTCTCCCTTCCTTGCTAACGCGCGTAGCTACCCGCAGTTTAAAAAATTCCGCGATCCTTTCGTAACGGCTTATGCAGACGGCGGCGGTGCTCGGGATACCTATATTTTCAGGTTAGCAGAAACTTATTTGTTGGCCTCCGAGGCATATGTGAAATTAAATAACAGTCAGAAAGCGCTGCAATATTTTAATGCCGTCAGAGCACGGGCAGCCAAGCCCGGACTGAATCCGGCTACAGGGTTATCGTATGCAACCGAGCTACAGGTACCCGGCGTAACGATCGATTTTATCCTGGATGAAAGGGCAAGGGAACTGGCTGGGGAGGAGTTCAGGTGGTTTGAACTAAAGCGAACCGGTAAGTTAGTGGAACGGGTATTACTTTATAACGATGAAGCCAAAGCAGCGAATGCTATCAAACCTTTCCATGTGCTGAGGCCCATCCCTCAAAGCCAGATAGATTTGAACAGAGGGACGTTTTCACAGAATACGGGGTATTGAGGGCAGGTGTCTTTCACTTATTGCGTTCACCTATAAGGTTTTTAAAACCTTATAGGTGGGGAAAAACAAAGAAATAGCAGTTCCAACACCGGGGGAACCTTCGGCTGTGATATGACCATTATGGTTCTTCATGATTTTGCGGCACAACGCCAGTCCAACACCGGAACCGGCATACTTGTCCCGTGCATGTAACCTGTTAAATACATTAAAGATGGATTCTTTAAACTGGTTATCGAAACCGATCCCGTTGTCCGCTATATTGATTTTATGAAACTTTTGATAAGATTCTCCCGGCGGAGTAAATTCCGTTATACCTTGATAGCTTATAATAATATGGGGAGCCGTTTGCTCTTTGGAAAATTTTAACGAGTTTCTTATCAGGTTATTTAATAATTGTTGCAAGAGAAGGTAGAGGCCTTTTATTTCAGGTAACGTATCATATTCGATGGTGGCATTGTAATCTTGTAATTCAACGGCAAGTTCTTCCACTACATTTTTTACAAGGTTGTTAAAGTTTATGGTTTCAAAGCCATCTTTCACAAAATTCAGGCGTGAATAAGATAAAACATCGGATATTAATAACTGCATGCGTTTTGCCGAATCGTTCATCCTGCTAACTGAACTGAAAATTAACCCTAAGTCTGCCACATCATCTTTACTTATTATCCTGGATGCAAACATCTGAATTTTCCTCAGCGGTTCTTTTAAGTCATGCGAGCCAATCCAGTACATGTTCTCCAGTTCGGCATTGGCCTCTTTCAGCCTTTCATTTAAAGTACGTTGCTTAAGCTCTTCCTTTGCTAAAAACAACATATGAACGTGCTTCTGCAATACATTAACAAAATTGGCCGCAGCAGTCAATTCAGGCTTTTGCCATTTTGAACTTTCATGCCTTTTAAGTTCTTTCCATGCTTTAAATGAATTTCTCGGAGATAAAGTAGTTTCACTTTTAATAACCGCTTCATTAGGATCTCCGGCCCAATATACCTCCTGTATCACTTCCGGACGGCACCACATGATACAATTATCCCGGCCGCTTTCCAATGAATGAAATATAATTCCTGATACGAGATTACTCCACTTTTTGGCATCCGGATACACTGCAGATAAATTTGATAAACTAATCCCTACCGGCGGACTATACGTTTGAAGCCAGTTTGTTAGTTTTCTTATTTCATTGGCAGAGGGCGTTTTACCACTGGTATACAATACATCATCCAGAAGGATGATAACGCCTGACGCGTTTGTAATGGCTAATAGATTTTGTTCGCTGATCAGTTGATCAATGGAAATACTATCGGTTGATAAAATGCCGGACAGCAAATCGTCAAGAGCCTTATTTACTTTTTTAGCCACTTCGTACTCTTCAGCCAGCTCGCGAACACCAATTTGCGAGATTAGAAAATGACCCTGCAACTGCGCCGCAATCCGTACATCGTTGCTGATAAGTTTCGGCGCCATATTATGACAAGCAATCAGACCCCATAACTTGTTCTGATACACCAGGGAAATTGTTAGTGTAGCGGCAACACCCATATTTTTCAGATACTGGATATGTATAGGAGAAGAGCTTCTTAATATTGATAAGCTTAAATCCAGATTTTTTTCAATACCATCATCAATAGTATATATCGGCACCGGAACGTAATCTACGTCTGCAATTATTCTCACCAGGTTTTTCATGTATAAGGTCCTTGCCTGAATGGGAATGTCAGTATGGGGATAGTGCAAATTAAGCCACGACTCTAAATTTTCAACTTTACTTTCAGCATACACTTCGCCGTTATTATCTTCATCAAATTTATAAATCATTACCCTGTCATAACCGGTAATAGCCCTTGTTTCGTCGGCTACATATTGGCATAACATTTTTAAGGTATCTGCCTTTTGTATGTAGGTGGCAACCTGCTTAGTTTGCTGGTAAATGTCTGATGCTTTAAGCTGTTCTTCCAATTCGGGTTCAAATTCAAGCATGTAGGCGTTACTGTTTTTTTGAACAATGCAATTAAAGGTATTATGGACAATCTGCAGGCGTATTGGAGCATTGATGACTTCATCAAGTGAAGCAATATGATTTTTAAGCCTGGTTGTTTGATCCTGCCCTAAAACAAGTTCAATAGATTTTCCTAAGCGTTGTTCATGCTTTAATCCCGTCACTTGAAAAGAATTGCCACTGCAGAAATCAATCATTAAATCAGAAGTCTTTAATCCCAGAAAAAACCCAAAAGGTTGTATACTTCCCGGAATGTGAATAAGCTCATCTTCACAATTCTTCAGATCAACAATGCCCTGATTCAATATATCCTTAAATTTCATAAAAGTGGCGGTTTGACTGGAAGAAGTCGTAAATAGAAGCAAAAGCTTTTCCTGCACCCTTTACCGTTTCATCTTCCAGGCTATTTTTAACTACATGCACCGCAAACTGATGAATGAATTTCTTCCAGAGATTACCGGTATTAAACCCATAGTCAGCAACATATTTTGCACCATCATTTTCATTAAATCCCAGGGTGCGATGAATGTTTTTATAAATCACTTTACCTCCTAATCTGGAACCTTCCATTACGTACATAAAGCCTAACACATAGCCGGGAACATCCGTATCAACGTAAAATTTTTCGATGGCCGGTTTTGCTACACCCGCGGGAGTGTAATTAATCCGTGCCAGGTCTTCTGCAATAACCGCAGACGATTTCCGGTAAGGCCATAGGGGTAGTTGCTCAGCCATTACTTTCAGTACTTCATTTTCGTACGAGAGCTGTATATGCTTCATCAAAAACAGGTAACAATAATACTGATGGAGGGTTATGTCAGCAGAGACGAGCCCGGACAATAATACATTTGATTCCAATAGCAAATGTTGTTGAGATGTAGCCTCTTTTAACGTTTTCAGAAACAAGGCGCATTTTATTTCATCATCAGCAAAATTTTCTAAATGCTGCATTTCCCTGTAGATTAATTTGCCCTGTAAACAAATTCATTTTCTGACGGAACAAAAGTTTCCCAGTTTATTGATAACACATGTTTAAGAATCCTTTTAAGCAAACTAAAAGTTGAGGGTTTTGTAATAAAAAGGCTGGCGCCAAGTTTCCTGGTAGATTCGATGTCTACTGCATGATCTGATGTGGTAAAGATAACAACGGGAAGGTCTTTAATCTTATCTGATGACCGGATTTCTTTTAATGCATCGTAACCGTTTTTAACAGGCATATTTAAATCGAGAAAAATAACATTGGGGAACGAACGGGTGTTTTTTAAAACAGTCAGTAATTCGGTTCCATTTCCCTGAATGGCAAGTTGAATATGCTCAGAGACCTCATTCACGGCATCTTTAAACACTTCCTGATCATCAATATCATCGTCAGTATAAAAAATAATATAATGCATCGGCGCGAAAATAATCGAATTTTATGATTGTATATCTATCAAATCCCCTTTTAAACAAACTTTATTTTGCCAGAATAAGAAATGATAAAATGTCGGTCTGGCTGACATTTTAAGATCCACAAAATGTCAATTCACCGTTATCAAAATAACTTTTAATAATTCTTTTTCAAACTGTTATCGCATCGTTAAGCTAAGCTTCCTTAAAGCAAACTTGTACAAAAATTGCGTTCTAAATAATATAAATGTAAAGATTATGAAAAAGCTATTATTGATGTTGTTTACTGCGGGAATAGTCTTTAGCGCATCGGCTCAAATTCATGGTATTCCCAGACCAGTTCGTGTTATTGCTCCCCGTGTTACGATCGTTGGAGGTTATGCTCCGTATCTGGGTCTTGGATTAGGATATGGTTATAACCCATATTTTGGGTACAATCCGTTTTATGGCCCTTATCTGTATCGTTCTTCAAGGCCTACTAAATTAGACCTGCAGATCGAAGACATTAAGAATGATTACAAGGAAAGGATCTGGTCTGCTAAGCATGATGAGAACATGTCGCGCAAGGAAAGAAGAAGACAAGTGCATGAATTAAAACATGAAAGAGACACCGCAATCATTGATGCAAGAAGGAATTATCATAAATCAGATTATAAGTCTTAATTCCTTTAAGATGATTTAAGTAAGAAGGCCCTGCAACCAGCAGGGCCTTCTTTTTATTACCAGTTCACCGTATGCAAATGAAATCATAAATCAGGTAATAGTTTTTTTTAAAAAGCTAATGTTGTCACGTTTTATCGTGTACTGAGGCTATCACTCAAAGCCAGACAGATCTGATATTCCTTAAGACTCTATCAACCCCAAGGAACAAAAAGTTAAACCACAAAGAACACTAACACCTTATTGCAGATGGGCTGCACATCTCAGACGAAGGGTATTTGTTATGGACCAGGAACCGGGAAAAATATGTAAATGACTAATCTGTACTGTAAAACCTACAAATAAATAAAAAGCCGCTGTAAAATACAACGGCTTTCTATCGAGTCAGTATTAATTAATCATGACCCTGCTGTTTTACCATCTTATTATATATTCCTAAAAGTAAAAAAGGGGCTGCCCATTGACCGATAAATAAGCTTCTACTTTTAACACCTGCTATCTGAAGTCCTGCAGATACTGCCATAGAGCCTAAAGCAGCCCAAAGAAAAACGTCTGATGGAATCTTGGCAGTTTGCTCTTCAATAGCGGAAGCTACTTTACCTTCTTTATGTTCC
>CAXTDO010000443.1:0-5730 GCA_964242315.1 uncultured Flavihumibacter sp. | reverse complement strand
AGGTGCCACGGAGGTCCACGGAGGAGCCTCCTCCGTGGACCTCCGTGGCACCTCGGCTTTTCCTCCGTGGTTAAAAAAAACACGTTCCACCGCGGGATAGTATATTTGCTTAAGCTTAAACACCCGCATATGAAAAATGTAATCACGCTTTTTGCTTTCTGCCTTTCAACAACCCTTGCCAACGCAAACCTCGACCCCCTCCCCACCTGGAAACCAATAATACCCAATCTGATACAAGACAAATACCATGCTGCCGGCCTCACCCAGCTATCAGGCCTGCTAGATGAGCATGTCAACATCAATATCGAAAAAAGGCTGTTGAAGATAGATTCAGCCATCCTCTTATCAGGCTTTGTAAAACGCCCCGGCTCACAGACATGGATAGGCGAACACGTTGGCAAGTTCTTATTTTCCGCATCAAGGTCGTACCGCTATTCCCATGATAAAAGATTAAAGGAACTAATGGATGACATGGTAAGGAAATACATTGCTACACAGTTGCCTGATGGGTATATTGGCACTTATCTGCCTGCCAACTACTGGACCGAGTGGGACGTGTGGGCACATAAATATGCAATCATCGGCCTGCTGGAATATTATGCTGTAACGGGTTATGAACCTGCGCTACAAACTGCCAGAAAAGCTGCCGATCTCATCTGCAGAACATTCGGCAATTCACCCGGACAAAAAGATCTTAACCGTGCCGGTCATCATGCAGGCATGGCGCCGGGCAGCATACTGGAACCTATGATAGATCTGTATCGCTATACTGCGGATCCGAAATACCTTGGATTTTCGAAATACATTTTAAGTAACTGGGAAACCGCCACCGGTCCTAAACTGTTAAGCGCCCTGCAACAATATGGACGTGTAACAAAAGTAGGCAACAGCAAAGCTTATGAGATGTTGTCCTGCTTTGTAGGAGTGTTGAAATATTACAAACTAACCGGGGAAACGGCCTACCTGACAGCGTTGCAAACAGCCTGGCAGGATATCGTATCCAACAGAATGTATGTAACCGGCACCGCCAGTTCTCACGAATTATTCCAGGACGATCATAAGCTTCCCGCAGATACCACCGATAAAATGGGTGAGGGCTGTGTAACGGTTACCTGGATACAATTCAATGAACAGTTGTTGCAGATAACCGGCGAACTTAAATATGCCGGGGAAATTGAAAGGGCAGTGTACAACCATCTGTTTGCAGCAGAAAATCCTGCTACCGGTTGTGTGAGTTATTATACACCGTTGCAGGGAAAGAAACCTTATAAATGCGATCAGGGTTTCTCGTGTTGTTTGTCAAGCGTTCCAAGAGGCATCTCTTTGATACCGGGAGTGGTATGGGGGAATATCAACAATGAGTTTTCTGTTCTTTTATATGAAGCGGGAGAAGTAAAAGACACGGTAACGGCATCAGACGGTTCACGTTTATTGCTTGATGTCAGCACTGCCACTGATTTTCCATCGAAAGGGTCTGTAGTGTATACTATTAAACCTTCAGCCAGTAAGAGATTTGCCATTAATTTCAGGGTTCCGGAATGGTCTTCCAACTATGCTGTTTCAATTAATGGCATTAAGCAGAAAGTTTCCGCGAAGGGTACGGTGAGGTTAGATCGTTTATGGAAAGCCAACGATAAAGTGAGCGTTAACTTTGAAATGCCACTGCAGGTGATCAGCGGTGCGCCATCCTATCCGGGATTTATCGCCTTTAAAAGAGGACCACAGGTGTTGGCGCTGGATCAATCTTTACAAAGCGGAGGAGTTACTGTTGAGTACAACGATCATACGAAGTTTGCCATCTCAGAAAACAAAACAATTTTACCGGTAAATTGGATTGGTAAACAGGCATATACTATCACCAGTAACAATCAGCAAAAGCCTCTTATCCTGGTCCCTTACTCCGAATCTGGCCAGCAGTCGGGTTTGCAGGATGTATGGATTCCTGTTGCGGGTGCAGGGATAGTTAGAGACTAAATGTTCTTTTTAACCACGGAGGAAATTGTCTGAACTGTGATTTATTGATTTTATGAAGACTATGGAAAGCTCATAGTACTCATAAAATCAATAAATCACAGTTCAGACAATTTCCTCCGTGGTTAAAAACCAAATATGAACAGATTATTGTCACGATACCGAACAGTTTTAATCAAGCAGAAGCCAAAGGCATTGGTAATCATACAATTAGAAGATGGCACTGTATATGAACGAGATTAACTATCATGCTAACTAACTACCTGAAATTCTCGCTACGAAATATCAAAAGAAACAAATTATTCTCCGCCATAAACATTTTCGGACTGGCCGTTAGCTTAACGGCTTTTATACTGATGGCGCTGTATATTGAGAACGAATGGAGCTTCGACCGTTTTCATGAAAAAGCAACACGTATTTACCGCGTGGCAGACGATAAGCAAACTCCCAATATCTTACTGAGAAGCGCCGAATCTGCTGCTCCTGTTGCACCCGCATTGTTGGCAGACTACCCCGAAATACAGGAAGCTGCCAGGATCACATCAACAGAAGCATTGGTTAAATATGAAAACAAGCTTTTTGAAGAACGTAGTATTTTCTATGCTGACCCTGCATTTTTTAACATATTCAGCTTTGAAATGGTAAAAGGCAATGCCGCCAGCGCACTGTCACAGCCCATGAGTATTGTTATAACAGAACGTGTAGCAGCTAAATATTTCGGAGCGGCAGATCCGCTGGGTAAGTTGTTGACGATGGACGGTAAAAATTTTAAGGTCACAGGTATGGTAAAAGATCCTCCGGCAAACTCTCATCTCGATTTCGATTTCCTCGTCTCCATGTCTGCCGCGCAACAAAAAGGTTCAGGTTATGACTGGCTCTTTACTAATTGGTACTCTAATAATTTTTATACCTACCTGCTGTTACCCGATAATTATGATATCAAAAAACTATCTGCAAGGATGGAAGAATTTGATAACCGTCACCATGGAAAGGGTAGTACAACAACACATCATTATGTATTTGAAAAGCTCACTGATATCTATCTCTATTCCGACCGGCAGAACCAGGTTGGCAAAACAGGAAGTATCACCAACATCTATATTTTCTCTGCCGTAGCATTGATTATACTGCTTGTTGCCTGCATCAATTTCATCAATCTTTCTACCGCACGAGCCGCCGAAAGAGCCAAAGAAGTGGCTATCAAGAAAGTGGCCGGCGCTGCAAAAGGCCAGATGATCATGCAGTTCTTTACGGAGTCTTTTTTAATGACGGTGATATCCTTGTTAGTTGCGCTGGTACTGGCTTCTGCCCTCCTGCCTGCGTTCAATAATTTTTCAGGTAAGCCGCTTTCCTTTGATGTGTTTTCACCGGTTCATGTCGCTTCGCTTTTGGCATTGCTGGTTGGCATTGCTTTCCTATCCGGCAGCTACCCGGCATTTGTATTGTCTGGTTTTAAACCGGCCTTCGCGTTGAAGGGAAAGATAAGGGCTTCCCTTTGGAGTATCGGAATCAGAAAAGGATTGGTGATTTTTCAGTTTGCTGTTTCTATTGTGCTTATTGTGTGCAGTCTGGTTATCTACAGGCAGTTGCAATTTATGCAGCAGCATGATCTTGGTTTTAAGCCTTCGCAAACTGTTGTTATAAACTTTGAAGGTGACTATATGGTGCAACAGCATTACAAAACAATCCGCCAGCAATTGCTGAGCATACCGGGTGTAAAACAAGTAACGGCTTCGTCAAACGTACCCGGAAATAACACACCCGGTGGCTGGTCTATGGACTTTGCAAAAAAGAATGGAGATACTGTAAAAACCGAATTGCCCGTTTACCTTACCGATTTTAACTTCCTGAAGCAGTATGCAATTCCGATAGTAGGCGGACGGGGATTTTCTGAACAATATGCTGCAGATACAACTGAATCAATGATCATCAATGAAGCTGCATTAGAGAAGCTGGGTTTCAGTAACGCTGAAGAAGCAATTGGAGTACGTGTGGATATGTATCCAAAGGAAGGCAAAATAATCGGTGTGTTCAAAGACTTTCATTTTGAATCGTTGCAAAAAGCCATTGACCCTTTAGTTATGCGCGTTATGCCTTCAAACTTCCGGTTGTTATCTGTTGAGATAAGCACATCGGATGTGCAACAGACTATTGCTAGGATTGAAAAAAAATGGAACCGGCTGGTTCCTCAAAGGCCATTGGAATATTCATTTCTGGATGAAACCTTTAACAGGCAGTATCTTGCTGAAATACGATTCGGGAAGGTGTTCGCAGTCTTTACCTCACTGGCAATAATCATTGCCTGCCTCGGTTTATTCGGGCTTGCACTATTCAGTATTCAGCAACGTACAAAAGAGATCGGTATCAGAAAAGTGCTTGGTGCAAGTGTGGCCGGTATTACCAGTTTACTTTCAGGTAGTTTTATAAGGCTTGTTTTTGTAGCGATACTTATTGCCTCTCCGGTTTCCTGGTACGCGATGACAAGGTGGTTGCAGAATTACACCTACCGCATCAATATAAGCTGGTGGCTGTTTGTTATTGCAGGATCAGTGGCTATACTGATTGCGGTGTTAACGATCAGCTTTCATGCCGTTAAAGCGGCGATTGCCAACCCGGTTAAAAGTTTAAGGATGGAGTGAAAACTCTTGCGCCTGGATGATTAAAAATCAGGTTGAACCTGCGGCCTGTAATTCATTTTACCCTAATTCCAGTATTGTTTTGCTATTCAAATGCAGAAAGAGAAAAGGACAAGACTTAACCGCTAGTATCAAACCCGTATTACGAAGTAAGTGTTATTACCAGGTTATGTAATAAAAATATCCGATGCAACTGTTGTATGCATCCTATCTTTCAAAATATAGGTTAGGATACTTTACAATGATTTTTATAACAATACATATTTAATTTTTTTTATTATATTTTTTATTAAATATTTCCGAAGTTATATTGGCAACTTTTTGAACGATTTGGAAAACCGTCTGCTGTTTTAATATAAGCATTAACAGTTATCTTTAACAGGTGCTGCTACCTGATTGACAAGTATAAACCTGGCAACATCAGCTCCATTATAAATAACACCTTGAGTTAAATTCAGGTGATCTGGATATTGTTTATAGCCTGTCTAATACTATAAAGCCCGGAACTGGAATTCTTTGGATTAACTATGTGATGTTAATCCGGAAACTTACACATTATCAGAAATAAATTGTTTAAAATGACGCTCCGTAAAACAAAGGGTGTAATTAATGTTAAACCTAATAAAATACTAACCGGCATTAACGGATTCGATGATATAACTGATGGCGGATTGCCAAAAAATAAGCCTACACTTATTTGTGGTAATGCGGGTTCGGGTAAGACAGTAATGTCGATGGAATTTTTGGCGAACGGTGCCGCGAAATTTAATGAAACCGGGGTATTCCTGTCATTCGAAGAATCGCATGAGGAACTACTAGCCAACATGAAATCGCTCAACTTTGACCTGGAAAATCTTATTAAAAGCAAGAAAATATATATTGAACACCTTGAGATGGACAGGGCTGAAATGATTAAAGCCGGCAATTATGATCTGGAGGGATTGTTTGTAAGACTACAACATGCTATTGATAAAGTAAAAGCAAAACGTGTTGTAATTGATTCGATAGATTCACTGTTTTATGGTCTTGACCGTAATGTTCTAAGAGTTGAAATTGCCAGGCTTTTTAAGTGGTTCAAGGATAAAAATATTACCACAATCATAACTTCCGAAGTTAATGAATT